>NZ_BAAAEP010000068.1:0-18872 GCF_039523075.1 Caenispirillum bisanense | reverse complement strand
CCCCGGCCGCCGCTTCGGCGGCGGTCGCGGCGGCGGTCACGGCCTACCAGCCGCCGGCGGTGGAGGTGGCGACGGCACCGGCCGGGGCGGAACGGATCCGCCTCACCCCGGCCTCGGCGCCGGCGGTGTGGGCGGTGATGCCCGGTACGGTGAGGTTCTGAGCGTGTCGTTTACCAAGTGCATGAGTAAAGGTGGTGTGATCGCCGCCGTCGTCGTCGGCCTGGCCGGCGCGGCGGCGGGGCCCGGTGCGGCCCAGGGCGCGGGGGGCGGCGAGCTGTCGGCCCGCGGCCTGCTGGTGCCGACGCGCGAGGCGGTGCTGTCGGCGGAACTGGCCGGCACCATCGCCAGCATGCCGGTGCGGGCCGGCAGCCGCTTCGACAAGGGGGCGGTGCTGGTGGAGTTCGATTGCCGCCTGTATCAGGCCCGGCTGGCGGAGGCCCGCGGCCGGCTGGCGGCGGCGCAGGCGCGGCTGGGGTCGAACGAGCAGCTGCGACGGCTCAATTCCATCGGCGACCTCGACGTTGCCATCACCCGTGCCGAGGTGCAGGAGGTGAAGGCGATGGTGGATGGCGCCGCGGTGATGGTCGACCGCTGCAAGGTGGTGGCGCCGTTCCCCGGCCGGGTGGTGCAGCAGCACGCCAAGCAGCATGAAAGCGTGGAAGCCGGCAAGCCGCTGATCGAGGTGCTGGACGACACCACCCTGGAGGTGGAGGTGATCGTGCCGTCGCCGTGGCTGAGCTGGCTGAAGGCCGGCCATCGCCTCACCGTGGCGGTGGACGAAAGCGGCACCAGCCACGCCGCCAAGGTCACCCGCCTGGGCGCGCGGGTGGACCCGGTCAGCCAGTCGGTCACCGTTCACGCCGTGCTGGCGGAGCCGGCGCCGCAGCTGGTGGCGGGCATGAGCGGCACGGCCCGGTTCGATCCGCCCCAGTAAGGCGGCCGGGACAGTCCGTTCATCATGTTTTAAGGGTGCCTGCCGCTTGCTGGTGCCGGCAATCGACCCCGCCACGGGAGGGGGGCGCAAGGCCCCGTCCAGCCGATGACTGAACAGACCAGCGTCTATGCCGTGCTGCTCCAGCTGGAGCAGGAGGCCCGCCGCGCCGAAACCGAGGATGCGCTGCGCTTCGTGCTCGTCAACCAGACGCGGCGGCTGGTGACCTTCCGGCAGGCCGTGCTGGTGCGGCTGCGCGGGCCGGGGCGGTTTGTGGTGGAGGCGGTGTCCAACGTGCCGGTGCTCGACCGCGAGGCGCCGTTCGTGCGCTGGCTGGGGCAGGTGCTGCTGACGCTGCGGCCCGATCTGCCGCCGCCGTCGCCGCCGCCGCCCGGCATGCCGGCGGTGCGGCGGCTGGATGGGGCGGCGCTGCCGTCCGATCTGGCGGCGGAATGGGCCGAGTGGTGGCCGCCGGAGGTGATCTGGGTGCCGCTGCCGGCGCCGCAGGGTCAGGCGCCGCTGGGCGGCCTGCTGCTGGCCCGCGAGGTGCCGTTCTCCCCGGCCGAACTGGTGCTGGCGGATCGTCTGGCCGATGCCTACGGCCATGCCTGGGATGCCCTGCGGCGGCGCCCCGGCCGGCGCTTCGGCGGCCGGCAGGCGTCGTCGGCGGGCGATGGGGCGCGGCGCCGGCGCTGGCTCGGCTGGACGGCGGCGGCGGTGGTGCTGGGCGCCCTGGCGTGGCCGGTGCAGCAATCCACCCTGGCCCCGGCCGAGGTGGTGCCGCGCGAGCCGCGGGTGATCGCCGCGCCGCTCGACGGCGTCATCGAAGAGGTGCTGGTCGAGCCCAACCAGCCCGTCACCGCCGGCCAGCCGCTGTTCCGCTTCGAGGAAGCGCCGGTGCGCGCCAAGCGCGACGTGGCGGCGCGCCAGCTGGCGGTGGCCGAGGCCGACCTGCGGCTGGCGCAGCAGGCGGCCTTCCGCGACGTCACCCGTAAGGGCGAGGTGGCACTGAAGGAGGCCTCCGTCGCCCTGCGCCAGACCGAACTGGCCTATGCCGAGGAACTGCTGGCCCGCGCGGTGGTGGCGGCGCCGGCCGATGGCGTGGCGGTGTTCGCCAACCGCGACGACTGGACCGGCCGCCCGGTGGCGGTGGGCGAGCGGGTGATGGTGCTGGCCGATCCGGAGCGCACGGAACTGCGGGCGTGGCTCGCCGTGTCCGACGCCATCAGCCTGGAGGCGGGCACCGAGGTGCGGCTGTTCCTGGCCGTCGATCCGCTCAACCCGGTGCCGGCGGTGCTGCGGCGCGCCAGCTACAGCGCCGAGCTGACGCCGGAGGGGGTGCTGGCCTACCGTATCGAGGCCGGGTTCCTGGACGACGCCGCGCCGCGCCTCGGCCTGCAGGGGACCGCCAAGCTCTATGGCGAGCACGCGCCGCTGGCCTTCACCCTGTTCCGCCGCCCCATCGCCACCCTGCGCCAGATGCTGGGGCTGTGACGACCATGGCCGCCGCCTCTCCCGCCTCTCCCGCCGCTCCTTCCGTCGCCGGGCCGACCGTGAGCGGCCTGGGCGGAATGGGGGCGCCGGACCCGATGACCCTGCCGCTGCCGCCGCTGCGCGACGACCTGCGGCTGCTGCCGGGGCCGCGGGCGCGCGACGGTTCGCCGACCTATACGATCCACGATCCGGTGCGCAACCGCTACCACCGCCTCAGCTGGCCGGCATTCGAGATGCTCGGTCGCTGGCAGGCCGGCACCGGCGCCGCCCTGTGCGAGGCGGTCGCCGCCGAAACCACCCTGACCCCAGGGCGGGCGGAGGTGATGCAACTGGTGCAGTTCCTGCGCGCCAACGCCCTGGTCGACATGCAGTCGGCGGCCGACCGCGAGATGTGGACCCGCCAGGCCGCCGCCATGCGGTCGGGCTGGAGCCGCTGGCTGCTGCACAACTACCTGTTCTTCCGCATCCCGCTGGTGCGGCCGGATGGTTTCCTGCGCCGCGCCTGGCCGCTGGTGCAGGCGCTTTACACTCCGGCGGTGGCCTGGCTGATGGTGGTGCTGGCGGCGGCCGGCATCTATCTGGTGGCCCGCCAGTGGGACAGCTTCGTCCACACCTTCACCCAGTTCAGCAGCCTGGAGGGGCTGGCGTGGATGGGCGTGGCGCTGGTGGTCAGCAAGATCCTGCACGAGCTGGGGCACGCCTTCACCGCCCACCGCTACGGCTGCCGGGTGCCGACCATGGGGGTGGCCTTCATGGTGCTGTGGCCGGTGCTCTACACCGACACCTCCGACGGCTGGCGCCTCACCGACCGCCGCCAGCGCCTCGCCATCGGCGCCGCCGGGGTGACGGTGGAACTGTGCGTGGCGGTGCTGGCCACCTTCGTGTGGGCCTTCAGCGACGACGGGCCGCTGCGCTCGGCCGCCTTCTTCCTGGCGACGGCGGGGTGGACGGCGTCGCTGGCCATCAACCTCAACCCGTTCATGCGCTTTGACGGCTATTACCTGCTGGCCGACTGGCTGGACGAGCCCAACCTGCAGCCGCGCGCCTTCGCGCTGGGCCGCTGGGCGCTGCGGGAGATCCTGTTCGGCCTCGGCGACCCGCCGCCGGAGGCGCTGCCGCGCGGCCGCCGCCGGCTGCTGGTGGCCTACGCCTGGGCCACCTGGGTCTACCGGCTGGTGCTGTTCCTCGGCATCGCGCTGCTGGTCTATCACTTCTTCATCAAGGTCGTCGGCATCCTGCTGTTCGTGGTGGAGATCGTCTGGTTCATCCTCAAGCCGGTGACGTCGGAGGTGCGCGTGTGGTGGAGCCGTCGCAAGGATCTGCGCCCGACCGTCAACGTGGCCGTCACCCTCGGTCTGCTGGCGCTGCTGGTGGCGGCGGTGGCGGTGCCGTGGCGCACCACCGTGGCCCTGCCGGCGGTGCTGGAGGCGGTGCGCAGCCACGAACTGCACGCGCCCGAGCCGGCGCGGGTGGCCCAGGTGCTGGTGGAGCCCGGCATGGTGGTGCGGGCCGGCGATCCGCTGGTGGTGCTGGAGGCGCCGGACCTGGCCTTCCAGCTGACCCTGGCGCGGCTGCGGCTGGCGGTGACCCAGCTGACCCTCGACCGTTCCACCGCCGATGACACCCTGCGGGCCGAGGCGCCGCTGCTGGCCGCCGACCTGCAACGGCTGCTGGCGGAGGAGGCGGCCCTGGTGGCGCGCGACGGCCGCCTGACCCTGACGGCGGCGGTGGCAGGGCGGGTCACCGACGTCATGCCGGGCCTGCGGGCGGGGGTGTGGGTGGAGCCGAAGGCGGTGCTGCTGCGGGTGGTCGGCCGCGATGCTGCCCGCATCGTCGCCTATGCCGGCCAGGACGACCTGCCGCGCCTGACGGCCGGCGCCGCCGCCCGCTTCCATCCCGACGACGCCCTGGCGCCGGCCGTGTCCGGCCGGGTGACGGCGATCGACGGCATCAACCGGCCGGTGCTCGACCATGCCCTGCTGGCGGCCGACCAGGGCGGCGCCATCGCCACCCGCCAGGACGCCGAGGGCCGCCTGAAGCCGGAACGGTCGCTCTACCGCCTGACGGTGGAGCCGGACGACACCCAGGCGCCGGCGCAGCTACGGCGCGGCACCTTGCGGGTCGAAGGGCAGGCGGAAAGCCTGCTGGTGCGGCTGTGGCGCACCGTCGCCGGCGTGCTGATCCGCGAAAGCACCTTCTGACGCCGCTCACACTGCCATGTCGGCGGCGATCTCCGCCCCCAGGGCCTGCAGCGCGGCCTCGGCAGCGGGGATCAGCGCCGTCATGTGCAGGAAGCCGTGGATGAGGCCGCCGTGCTCGATCAGCCGGGCGCCGATGCCCTCCGCCCGCAGGCGCGCCACCCAGCGGCGGCCGTCGTCGGCCAGCGGGTCGTGGCCGGCGATCACCACCGTCGCCGGCGGCAGGCCGCGCAGGCTTTCGGCCAGCAAGGGCGACAGCTCCGGGTCCAGCACGCTGACGCCATGGCCGGTGGCGTAGTGGTCGAGGAACCACAGCACGTCCGCCTCTTCCAGAAAGCGACCTTGGCCGTGCTCGGCATGGCTGGCACCGGCCAGGGTGGCGTCGAGGCAGGGATAGACCAGCACCTGATGCACGGGCTGCGGCGCCCGCCGCCCCGCCAGCCGCAGGCACAGGGCCGCCGCTAGGTTGCCGCCGGCACTGTCGCCGCCGAGCGCCACCGGCCCGAACCGCTCCATGGCCCAGGCCAGCGCCGCCTCGGCATCGTCCAGGGCGGCCGGGAAGGGGGCTTCCGGCGCCAGACGGTAGTCCACCGCCAGCACCGGCCCGCCGTAGCCGTGGGCAATGGTGCGGCAGGGGCCGTCGTGGGTGTCGAGCCCGCCCATCACCCAGCCGCCGCCGTGCAGCCACAGCAGCAGCGGCCGCGCCGCCACCGCCTGCTCCGCCGGCGGGGTGTAGAGGCGGGCGGCCAGCGGTCCCGCCGCCCCGGCGACGGTCAGGTCGGCGGCGGTCACTGTCGCCGGGCCCGGCTGCCCGGCGCGGCGCTGCAGGCGTGCGAAGCCCTCCCGCGCTTCGGCCACCGGCAGCTGCCAGGTCGGCGGCCGGCGGCCGCTGGCCAGGCGGTCGAGGAAGGCGCGGGTGGCGGGGTCGAGGGGTGTCTGGCTCATGGCTCCTGGTGACGGCGGCGGGGTATCGGGGCGGTTGGCGGTCAGGGTCGGCCGGCGGGCGGCGGCGGTCAAGGTGCTGCAGGTGCGAAACGTGCGCGGTCGCGGCAAAGGCGGAAACTTTGGTCCTGTCGGGCCGTTCGGAATGGGCCTGGGATTGCGCCTCCCCGGCCGCTTCTGTAGGGTCGCGCTCCGGTTGCCGCGCTGTGAGGGAGGACATGGGAGCCCGGCACCCGGCGATGCTTACCGAGATCAATAGACAAACAACGAGGTAGGAACATGCGTGCCATCACCCGGGCCGCTCTTGCGGCGTCCGTCGCCTCTCTCGGCCTCACCGCCGCCATGCCGGCGCTGGCCGACGTCAAGGTCGGCGTGGCCCTCGGCCTGACCGGCCAGATCGCCGCCATCGGCGAGCAGTCGCGCCGCGGCGTCGAAGCCGCCATCAAGGCCTTCAACGACAAGGGCGGCCTGAACGGCGAGCAGATCACCCTGCAGGTGGAGGACGATGCCTGCGATCCCAAGCAGGGCGTGGCGGTCGCCAACAAGCTGGTGTCCTCCGGCGTGGTGGCGGTGCTCGGCCACATGTGCACCGGCCCGACCATCGCCGCGTCGTCGGTCTATGCCGAGGAAGGCATCCCGATGATCTCCGCCTCCGCCACCGGGCCGGAGCTGACCGAGCGCGGCCTCGACACCGTGTTCCGCGCCACCGGCCGTGACGACCAGCAGGGCTCGGTCGCCGGCGCCATGATCGCCGAGCGCTTCGGCGACAAGAAGGTGGCCGTCGTCCACGACAAGCAGGCCTATGGCCGCGGCCTGGCCGAAGAAGCCAAGAAGGCCATGATCGCCGCCGGCAAGCAGCCGACCATGGAAGGCTCCATCACCCCCGGCGAGCAGGATTTCTCCGCCCTGGTGTCGCGCCTGAAGCAGGACGGCATCGAGGTGGTGTACTTCGGCGGCTACTACAACGACCTCGGCCAGATCGTCCGTCAGGCCCGCCAGCAGGGCCTGAACGCCACCTTCGTCGGCGGCGACGGCCTGTCGTCGTCGGAGTTCTGGGCCATCACCGGCGATGCCGGCGAAGGCACCCTGTTCACCTTCACCCCCGATGCCTCGCAGAACCCGACGGCGCAGGAAGCGGTGGAGGCCTTCAAGGCCGACGGCAAGGGCGACCCGGACAACTTCGCCTACTACTTCTATGCCGCCGCCCAGGTGCTGACCCAGGCCATGACCGCCGCCGGCTCCTCCGACCCGGAAGCGGTGCTGGGCGCCCTGCGCAACGGCAGCTTCGAGACCGTGGTCGGCACCATGGACTTCGACGACAAGGGCGACCTGAAGGCGCCGCAGTTCGTGTTCTACGGCTGGCAGGGCGGCAGCGCCAAGCCGGCCGGCTTCTGATCCCGCCGTCGCAGGCGTGAGCAGGCCGCAGGCCCCGTCGGAGGATGCTCCGGCGGGGCCTGTGCCGTTCAGGCCGGCGGCGGCAGCGGTGCGCCTTCGGCATCGAAGCGGATCAGCCGCACCTCGCCGTCGGGCCCGGTGATTTCCGCCTCCGCCAGGGTGGCGCCGTCGCCGTGGTAGCTGTAGCGGTGGGTCAGCTCGACGCTGCCGTAGACCAGCTTTTCGCACAGCACCAGCCGCTCCAGCCCGTCATAGGTGGCGCGGAAGCAGGTGTTGCGGTTGCCGAGCTGGTCGGGCGCCAGCGGCGTCACCAGCTTCAGCGGCAGGCGCACGCCGCTGTAGGTGACGAAATACCGCTGCGTCGGGGCGGGGCCGGGGGTGGGGTCCTGGCTCACGGCCGGTCCTCCTCCGTGCCGCCGGTCAGGCCGGCACCGGCAGTTCGCGGAAGCTGATCTCGTAGCGGTCCTTGGGCGCGCTGAAGCCCTTGAAGCGGGCGATGACGTCGTCCACCGAAAGACCGTCGGGCACGTCGACCACTTCATAGATGATGGACGAGCCGGTGGTGGGGCCGGGATCGGCCAGCTTGTGGGCCTTGGCCACCAGACCTTCGCCCGCCACCTTGATCATGAAAGTCGCCATGATGCAGCACTCCCTCTTCGCCAATGCGCGATGGATGTCAGCGACGGCCCGCGGGGGGAGTGCTTACACGGCCGCCTGAGGGTGATCAGTACCCCGATTCGCCGCCGCGCGGAAGAGGCGGATGCGCGCATGCCGACGCTTGAAGGCGCGTCGGCGGCGTCCATCTGAGGCGCGATGTCCGTTCCATCCTGACCTAGGAGTTGTACACGATGGATGCCAACGACCGCGCCCTCATCGACGGGGTCTTCGACAAGGTGGCCGAGGCCGAGCGCCAGGCCGGCCCGCGCGATGCCGATGCCGAGGCGCTGATCGCGGCCCACCTGAAGAAGCAGCCGCACGCCCCCTATTACATGGCGCAGGGCATCGTGATGCTGGAGGAAAGCCTGAAGGTCGCCCAGAACCGCATCGAGCAGCTGGAGCACGCCCTGCGCCAGCCGGCCGGCGGCGGTCTGCTCGGCGGCCTGTTCGGCGGCGGGGCGCGCGGCGTGCCGGCGCCGGTGCCGGCGACGCGGCAGTCGCCCATCCTCGCCCACGCCGCCCAGTCGCGGCCTGGCAGCGGCGGCTTCATGGCCGGCGCCGGCCAGACCATGATGGCGGTGGCCGGCGGCCTCGTGCTCGGCAACCTGCTGTCGGCGGCGCTGATGCCCGACATGGCCCAGGCCGCCGAAGCGCCGGCGGAGGAAGAGGCCGACTACGGCGCCGGCGACGACATGGACATGGGCGACATGGAGTGGTGAGCCGCTGACGGCTCCGCTTCAGCCGGGCGGCGGTTCGCTGCCGCCCGGTCCCAGCTGTTTCTGCATGTAGACCGTATCCAGCCAGCGGCCGAACTTCCAGCCGGTGTCCTTCGCCGTGCCGATGCGGGTGAAGCCGAGCTTTTCATGCAGGCGGATGGAGCCGGCATTGGCTCCGTCGCCCACCACCCCCATCATCTGCCGGTAGCCGAGCGCCTCGCAGCGCTCCAGCACTTCGCGCAGCAGCGCCTCGCCAAGGCCGCGGCCGGTGTGGTCGGGGTGGATGTAGACGCTGTCCTCCACCACGAAGCGCCAGCCGATGCGGCCATGGAACAGGCCGGCATAGGCATAGCCGAGCACGGCGCCGCTGCCGGCATCCTCCGCCACCAGCCACGGCAGGCCCTGGGCGACGATCTTCTGCCAGCGCGCCTGCATCTCGGCGAGGTCGGGCGGGTCGTACTCATAGCTGCCGGTGCCGTGCCGCACATGGTGGGCATAGATCGCCTGCACGGCATCCATGTCGGCCGCGACGGCATCGCGCACCCGCACGGCGGCGTCGGGGGAGGGCGGGGAGGAAGCGGCCACGGCGGAAGGCTCCTGTCCAGCTGGCAACGGGCGTGATCGTGCTGCCACGGTGCCGCAGGCGCCGGCCGCAGGCAAGGGCCACTCGGCGGCGGGCGGGGACGGGGCAAGTGGTTGGTGCAAAAACGGAAAGGCGGGTGAAAAAAGTTCTTGCACGGCCGCCGCCAACCCGCTAAAACCCGCCCCACACAAGGCACAGGCCCCTACGTCCCCATCGTCTAGAGGCCTAGGACACCGCCCTTTCACGGCGGCGACCGGGGTTCGAATCCCCGTGGGGACGCCAAGTTTCAGAAAACCCCGCCGTCGGCAGACGGCGGGGTTTTCGCATCCGGCGGTCTCTCATGCCTCGTCATCCCGCCACCAGCCGCTCCAGCGGAAAGCCCGCGAACAGCTTCATCCGCTGCAGCACCACATGGAAGCGCAGCTTGGCCAGCGCCATGTCGCGGCCGGTCAAGTAGTCTTCCAGTTCGCGGAAATGGGTCATGTCGCGGCAGATGATGTCCATGGTGTAGTCGTAGGGGCCGGCGATCTTGTAGCAGGAGATGATCTCGGCAATGCCCCGCACCCGCTCCTCGAAGCGCTTGAAGTCGGCGGTGAAGTGGCTTTCCAGGGTCACCTCCGCCATCAGGTAGACGTGCGGCAGACAGGCGTCGAGGTCGATTTCCGTCACGTACTGGCCGATGTAGCCATGGGCTTCCAGCCGCTTCACCCGCTCCAGGCAGGGCGACGGCGACAGCGCCACCTTCTCGGCCAGGGCGAGGTTGGAGATGCGGCCGTCGGTCTGCAGGCAGTGCAGGATCTTCAGGTGCAGGGCGTCCAGCCGCAGCGGTGCCGCCTCGGCCGGCGGGGGCGGCGGCGGGGGTGGCGGCAGGTCGAGCCCGCTCAGGGTGCCGAGGGGATAGCCGGAATAGCCCTTGATGCGCCCCAGCACCACATGGCCGCTGAAGCGGGTGATGCCGGGCACCGTCTCGATCAGCTGCTCCGACAGGTCGTGGTAGCGCCTGACGTCGCGGCAGACGAAGCACACCATCACGTCGAACGGCCCGCTGATGCGGTAGGCGGCCACCACCTCGGGGCAGCCGTCGAGCACGTCGAGGAAGGCCTTGAAGTCCTCCGGCCGCTGTCCGTCCAGGGTGACCTCGGCGAACACCCGCACGTTGGGCGTCACCCGGTCGAGGTCTATGTCGGTGCGGTAACGGCGGATGGCGCCGCATTTCTCCAGCTTGCGCCAGCGTTCCAGGCAGGCGCTCTGCGACAGGCCGAGCCGGTCGGACAGCTCGCCGCTGGTCAGCCGCGCCTGAGTCTGCAGGGCGTTGAGCATCCGCAGGTTGGTTTCGTCCAGCTTCACCTTGCGCGCCATGCGCTGCCCGATCCTTCCTGCCCCGGTCTCAGGCGGTGAGCAGCTTCCCCGTGCGATGGGCCAGGATGGTGCTGCCCGCCACCTTGCAGATGACGTCGCCCGGCCGCACCAGGCGCTGCGCCAGGCGGCCGTAGACGATGCCGGCGGTGCCGGCGGTGAAGGGCACGCGCCGTCCGGCGGCATCGTCGGCCAGCGGGTTCACCACATGGCCGAGCACCGCGCCCCGGTCCACCCGCGCCCCGACGGCGTGAGCATACACGAGAACCCCGGCGGCGGGAGCCTTCACCATGTCCACCGCTTCCAGCGGGCTGGCGTCGCAGCGGGCGGCGGGCAAGGGGCCGGGGTCGCCGGCCACCGCCCCGCGGCGGATCAGCACCGCCAGCAGGTTGGCGGCATCGGCGGCGGCGAGGCTGTCGTCCACGTCGGACTGGCCGCGCAGTTCCACGGTGAGGCTGTGGCAGCCCTGCGGCACCGGGAAGCGGTCGCCCCAGCGCGCGGCGACGGCCATCCACGGCCACGACAGCGCCTCGTCGAAGGGCACGTCGCCGGACTGGCCGGCGGTCAGCACCGCCTCCGCCCCCAGCTGACGGGCGATGTCGGCCACGTCGGGCCAGCTGGCGGTGGCGGTGTAGAGGTGCATCACCGCCTCCCAGTCACAATGCAGGTCGAGCACCAGGTCGGCGTCGTGGGCGAGGCCGAACAGCAGCCGCTTCAGATGCTCCGCCTGTCCCACGGGGGCGGGAGCGGCGGCGTCATAGGCGGCCCGCAGCGCCGCCCGCACGGCGGCCACGTTGGCGGCCGGATCGTCGCCGAGGCGCCCGTCCACCGCCTGCACCACCGCATCCGCCAGGTCGCAATGCAGGCGGTTGAAGTTCACCCCCGCCGCCAGGTCGAAGCGGCCGAGCAGATGGCCGTTCAGCACCTGGTCGAGGCCGATGGGGTTGGCGACCGGCACCACCACGATCTCGCCGGCGATGCGCCCGGCGGCCTCGGCGGCGTCGAGCAGGCGGAGCAGGTGGTCGATGACCAGGATGCCGGGCAGCTCGTCGGCGTGCAGGGCGGCCTGGATGTGGACCTTGGGCCGCGCCCCGCGCCGGCCGTAGCGGTGGACGGTGAGGGCGCGATCGGTGCCGGGGCTGGCGCTGACCAGCGGCAGCCGGGCGGTATCCGGCATGGGTGTGTCCTTCCTTGCGGGGGCGGGAGGAGGAGTTTCAGGCGGCGGTGCGGCCATCGGCGACGGCGCGCGGGGCGGGGCCCGGCGCTTCCGCCGCGGCGGTGGCGACGGCCACCGTCTTCGGCGGCCGGAAGGCGCGGTTGAGCTGCCACTCGACGCCGCGCAGGATGCGCGTCACCACGAACACCAGCACCAGATAGATGGCGCCGGCGGCGATGAAGAAGTCATAGGGCTCGTAGTACATGGAGTAGTAGACCTTGGCCTGCCCCGTCAGGTCGAGCACGGTGATGACCGAGGCGAGCGACGTCGCCTTCAGGCTGAACACCACCTCGTTGCTGTAGGCGGGCAGGATGATCCGCCACATGCGCGGCAGGATGACGTGGCGGTAGGCCTGCAGGCCGCTCATGCCGTAGGCGCGCGCCGCTTCCACCTCGCCATGGGGCACGGCGTTGATGCCGCCGCGCATCAGCTCGGCGATGTAGGCGGTGTTGTTGAGCGTGAAGGCGATCATGGCGCACCAGTAGGCATGCCGCAGGATGTTGTCCCACAGGAAGCCGTCGCGCAGGGTCTCGAACTGGCCGAGGCCGTAGTAGATGAGGAACAGCTGCACCAGCAGCGGCGTGCCCCGGAACACGAAGATGAAGGCCGCCGGCAGCGCCCGCACCCACCACAGCCGCGAGACGCGGGCGATGGCGAGGGGGATGGACAGGGCGGTGGCGAGCGCCAGCGGGATCAGCAGCAGCTGCAGCGTGACCCAGGTGCCCTTCAGCAGGTCGGGGGCGGCTTCGGCGATCAGGTCCCAGCGCATGGATCAGGCCCTCCGGTAGGCGCGGTTGGCGCGCTTTTCCATGAGCGCGATGCCCGTGGTCGCGACGGTGGTGATCATCAGGTACAGCGCCCCGGCCATGAGCAGGAAGGTGAACGGCTCCTTGGTGGCGCCGGCGCCGATCTGGGCGTTGCGCATGATGTCGGCCAGCCCGACGACGGAAATCAGCGCCGTGTCCTTGATGAGGATCTGCAAGAGGTTGCCGAGGCTCGGCAGGGCGATGCGCCACACCTGCGGCAGGGTGACGTGGCGGAAGATCTGCCAGCGGGTGAAGCCGCAGGCCTCCGCCGCCTCGATCTGGCCGCGCGGGACGGACTGGATGGCGGCGCGGAACACTTCCGTCGCAAAGCCGCCCTGCACCAGCCCAAGCGCGATGACGCCGGCCACGAAGGGGTTGATGTCGACCCGCACGTCGGGCAGGCCGATGCCCTCCAGCAGCCACATCACCACCCGGCTGCCGCCGAAGAAGACGAGGAAGATGATCAGGAGTTCGGGGATGCCCCGGATGAAGGTCGTGTATCCGTCCGCCACCCAGCGCAAGGGTGCGAAGGGGGACAGCTTGGCGGCGGCTCCCAGAAGCCCGAGCAGGAGCCCCACCGGGATAACGGTCAACACCAGGGCCAGCGTCCAGCCGGCTCCCTGTACGATCATCCAGCCGTAGGCCCATGTCGGTTCCATAGCGGCTCCTCGTCTCGTTCGGCGGCACCCGGTGCCGCAGGCGGCGGATGGCGGGAAGAAGCGGACGGCCGGGGCACTGGCGCCCCGGCCGCGGCGGACATCATTCGTAGATGTTCACGCCGAACCACTTCTGCGACAGCTGCTGCGGGATGCCCTCGGCCATCACCTTGTCGATGCCGGCTTCGAAGCGGGCCTTCAGCTCGTCGTCGCCCTTGCGCAGGCCGACGCCGACGCCCTGGCCGAACAGCGGGTCGCGCAGCATGGGGCCGACGAAGGTGTAATCCTGCCCTTCCGGCTTCTTGAACCATTCCGAGCCGATGACGCTGTCGACCACCATGGCATCCAGGCGGCCGTTCACCAGGTCCATGGTGACTTCCTCCTGCGTCGGGTAGCGGCGGATTTCGACGCTGTCCTCGTACTTGGCCTTCAGGTAGTCGGCATTGGTGGTGCCGGACTGCACGCCGATGACCTTGCCCTTCAGGCCACCCTCGCTGGCGACGTCGAGGGTGCTGCCCTTCCTGGCGACGAAGGCGTTGGGCACCTGGAAGTATTTCTTGGTGAAGTCGATGCTCTTCTGGCGCTTTTCGGTAATGGACATCGACGACATGATGGCGTCGATCTTCTTTTCCTGCAGCTGGGCGATCAGGGCGTCGAAGGGCACGTTGACCCAGGTGCACTTCAGCTCCGCCGCGGCGCAGATGGCGTTGCCCAGCTCGATCTCGAAGCCGACGATCTCGCCCTGCGGGTTGACGTATTCGAAGGGGGCGTAGGCGGCTTCGGTGCCGACGGTCACTTCCGTCATGGCCGCCTGGGCGGGGGCGACGGCAAGCAGGGCGGCGGCCGCGACGGCGCCGGCAAGGATGGTCTTCATGTGAAGGAACTCCCTGTATGTGTTCCGGTTGGAAGGCTGGTTGCTGCGTTTCCTGGCTTCTTGTTTTTTATCAGAAGCTGCGGCTGACGAACTGGCGCAGGCGCTCGCTTCTGGGGTTGGCGAAGACCGTTTCCGGTTCGCCGAATTCCTCGACCTCGCCGGCGTGCAGGAACATCACCTGCGACGATACCTCGCGGGCAAAGGCCATCTCGTGGGTGACCACCAGCATGGTGCGGCCTTCCTCGGCCAGACCTGCCATCACCTTCAGCACCTCGCCCACCAGTTCGGGGTCGAGGGCGCTGGTCGGTTCGTCGAACAGCAGCACCTCGGGCTCCATGGCGAGCGCGCGGGCGATGGCGGCGCGTTGCTGCTGGCCGCCGGAGATCTGGCCGGGGTAGTGGTCGCGGCGCTCGAACATGCCGACCTTGGCGAGCAGCGCCTCCGCCGCCTCCACCGCCTCGGCGCGGCTCTTGCCGAGCACCTTCTGCGGCGGCAGGGCGACGTTGTCGAGGATGGTCAGGTGGCTCCACAGGTTGAAGCTCTGGAACATCATGGACAGGCGCGCCCGGATGCGGCGCAGCTGGCCCTTGTCGGCCGGCTCCTGGTGGCCGTTCTTCAGCCGCTTCATGCGGATCAGCTCGCCGTGGACCTGCACGCGGCCGTCGTCGGGCATCTCCAGCAGGTTGATGCAGCGCAGGAAGGTGCTTTTGCCCGAGCCGGACGAGCCGATGATGGAGATGACGTCGCCGGTGTGGGCGGTGAGGTCGATGCCCTTCAGCACCTCGTAGGCGCCGAAGCTCTTGCGCAGGCCCTCGATGACCAGCGGCGCCGGCGTGTTCGCGTCGAGCGGCATGGGAAGATCCTTCGTCCGGGTCAGGCGCGGCGGGCGAGCGGGGCGGCGGTGGTGCCGGTGCCGGTCACCTCGTCCAGGGCGGCGGTCAGCGCTCCGACCAGCCGGTCGACCTCGGCCCGCGTCACCACCAGCGGCGGCGACATGGCGAGGCTGTCGACGGTGGGCAGCGGCCGCACCAGCACGCCGCGCGCCTTGGTGGCGGCGGAAACCTTGCCGGCGGTCTTCAGGGTGCCGTCGAACAGGCGGCGGTCGGTCTTGTCCGCCACCAGCTGCACGGCGGCGAGCAGGCCGCGACCGCGGATCTCGCCGACGTGCGGATGGTCGCCCAGCGCCTCGTTCAGGCAGCGGTGCAGGTAGGCGCCGGTGTCGGCGGCCTGCTCCACCAGCCCTTCGCGCTCGATGATCGCCAGGTTGGCGAGGGCGGCGGCGCAGCCGACCGGGTGGCCGGCGTAGGTGAAGCCGTGGGCGAAGGCGCCCATGGTGGCGGAGCCGTCGCGCAGCGTCTCCCAGATCTCGTGCGAGATGAAGCCGGCCGACAGCGGGAAATAGCCGCTCGTCAGGCCCTTGGCGGTGGCGATCATGTCGGGGCGGATGGGGTAGCTGTCGAGGCCGAACCAGGTGCCGAGCCGGCCGTAGCCGCACACCACCTCGTCGGCGACCAGGAACACGCCGTGCGCCTTCAGCACCGGCTGGACGGCCTCGAAGTAGCCCTTGGGCGGCGCGATGACGCCGCCGGCGCCCATGATCGGCTCGGCGAACATGGCGGCGACCGTCTCCGGCCCTTCGCGACGGATGGTCTCGTCCAGTTCGGCGGCGAGGCGGGCGGAGAACTGCTCCTCGCTCTCGCCGGGCCTGGCGTTGCGGAAGTAGTCCGGCGCCGTCAGGTGGATCACCTCCGCCAGCGGCAGGCCGAAGCCCTTGTGGAAGCTCGCGAGGCCGGTCAGCGAGGCGGTGGCGACGGTGGTGCCGTGGTAGGCCTGGCGGCGCGACAGGATCTTCCGCTTCTCCGGCGTGCCGCGGAGATAATTCACGTACCAGATGATCTTCATGAGGGTGTCGTTGCAGTCCGACCCCGAGGAGCCGAAGAACACCCGCCCCATGGTGTCGGGCACGAGGCCCATGAGCTTCTCCGCCAGCTGGATCTGCTGCGGGTTGGACATGCCGGTGAAGGTGTGGAAGTAGCCAAGGTCGCCGGCCGCCTTGGCCATGGCGTCGCCGATTTCCTGGCGGCCGTAGCCGGCGTTGACGCACCACAGGCCGCCGACGGCGTCCAGAAGCTCGGTGCCGTCGACGTCGACCACCGTCGAGCCACGGCCCGAGGCGATGATGCCGGCCGGCCCGTTGGCCGCCACGTCGGCCGCCACGCTGGCGGGATGCAGGATGCTGTCGGCGTCCGCGCGGCGCAGGGCCGCGGCGTCGTAGGTGTTCGCCATTGTGCCTCTCCTGTCGTGGCCGGGTCTCGTTCGGGCGGACCGGCCTTTGACGTTTCAGTTACGCTAGCATCGGCGGCGGGAGGAAAATGCCCGAATGCTCCCGCCCGTGCGGAATCTTTCCCGGCTTTTACTGCGCCGCGACGGCGGTGCCGCCCTGCGGCTCGCGCTGGAAGTCGTAGACGGCGCCGAGACCGAGGAGGCCGGTGAGGTCGTCGAGCGCGGCGCGGCATTCCTCCAGCAGCGCCGGGTCGCGCAGGTCTTCGGCCGTCAGGCGGTCGCGGTAATGGCGGTCGGCCCAGCCCTCCAGCCGGTCGGCCAGCGCCGGGGTCATGAGGCTGCCCTGGTTGGCGGCGGCCAGTTCAGCCTCCGTCAGCACCACGCGCAGGCGCAGGCAGGCCGGGCCGCCGCCGTTGCGCATGGATTGGCGCAGGTCCATGAACACCGTCTCGCGGATGGGGCCGTCGGCGCCGACCAGGCTTTCGAGCCAGCTGCGCACGCTGTCGGTTTCCTGCGCCTCCATGGGCAGCAGCAGCATCATGCCGTCGCCGTCGGGACGGGTGAGCAGCTGGCTGTTGAACAGATAGCTTTTCACCATGTCGCCGATGGGCACGGCGGCGGCCGGCACCTCGACAGACGTGAAGCCGGCCGGGCCGAGGGCTGCGCGCAGCTCCGCCAGCACCTTGGGGGTGTCGACGAAGGCGTCCTCGTAGTGGAACAGCACGGTGCCGTTGCCGACGGCGATGACGTCGTTGTGGAACACGCCGGCGTCGATCATGGCCGGGTTCTGCTGCGCGAAGACGGTGCGCCCGGCCTCCAGCCCGTGCAGCCGGGCGATGGCCTGCGAGGCTTCCAGCGTCTGGCGGGCGGGGAACTTTGCCGGCCTGGGGGCGGCCTTGTCGAAGGCGCGGCGGCCGTAGACGAACAGCTCCACCCCCGGCGCGCCGTAGCTGTCGCAGAAGCGGGTGTGGTTGGCCGCACCCTCGTCGCCGAAATGCTCGATCCCCGGCAGCGCCGGGCGGTGGGCGAAGCGGGCGGGGTCGGGGAAGGTGGCCCGCAGCACCCGGCCGGTCACCTCGTGCTCAATGGCGCGGTGGGCCATGGCGGCGAGGTTGGCGGGGGTGAAGTGGACGCGGCCGTCGGCGGTGTCGGCGCTCGGCGACACGGTGGCGGCATTGGCCGTCCACATGGCGGAGGCGGAGCATACCGACAGCACCAGCGACGGATCGGCGGCCCAGGCTTTCTCCAGTACCTGCCGGTCGGTGCCGGTGAAGCCGAGGCGGCGCAGGGTCGGCACATGCGGCCGTTCGTGCGGCGGCAGCACGCCCTGGCGGAAGCCCATGGCCATGAGCCGGCGCATCTTGGCGATGCCCTGCTTCACCGCCTCGCGCGGGTTGGAGGCGGCGCGGGCGTTGCTGCCGGAGGCGATGTTGCCCCACGACAGGCCGGCGTAATTGTGGGTCGGGCCGGGCAGGCCGTCGAAGTTCACCTCGAAGGCGGCGGCGGTGGTCATGGGCGGACTCCCTGCGGCAGGGGAATGTCGGACAGGCCGTCGGCCTCCAGCGAGGCGACGGGATAGGCGCAGTAGTCGGCGGCATGGGCGGCCGAAGGACGGTGATTGCCGCTGTCGCCGACGCCGCCGAAGGGCAGGGCGGAGGACGCGCCGGTGAGCGGCCGGTTCCAGTTGACCACCCCGGCACGGGCGCGGCGCAGGAAGGTCTCCCACAGCCCCGCGTCGTCGGCCACCAGCCCGGCGGCGAGGCCGTAGCGGGTGGCGTTGGCTTCGGTCACGGCGGCGTCGAAGTCGGGCACGCGGATCACCTGCAGCAGCGGGCCGAACACCTCGTCATCGGGGCGGTCGGCGAGGCCGGTGACGTCGATCAGCCCCGGCGTCAGCCACGGCCGGTCGGCGACCGGGCGGACGGCGCCGCGGATCACCCGGCCGCCGGCGCGGGCCAGCGCGGCCTCGGCCGCCAGCACCTGATCGGCGGCGGTGTTGGAGATGAGCGGGCCCATGAAGGCGGGCTCGGCGTCGGGGCCGATCTGCAGGCGGTCGACCAGGGCGGCCACCGCCTCCACCAGCGCCGCGCCGGCGTCGGTGGGGGCCACGATCAGGCGGCGGGCGCAGGTGCAGCGCTGGCCGGCGGAGACGAAGGCCGACTGCACGATCAGCCGCGCCGCGCCCTCGACATCCGCCGGGTTCCAGGCGATCAGCGGGTTGTTGCCGCCCAGTTCCAGCGCCAGCATGACGCCCGGCCGGTCGGCCAGCTGGCGGGCCAGCAGCTTGCCGACGCGGGCCGATCCGGTGAAGAACAGGCCGTCGAGCTGGGGGTGACCGGCCAGCGCCTCGCCGGTCTCGCGGCCGCCCTGCACCAGGTTCAGCACGCCGTCGGGCAGTCCCGCCGCCTGCCACGCCTCCACCATCACCTCGGCAGTGAGCGGCGTCAGTTCGCTCGGCTTGAAGACGATGGTGTTGCCGGCCAGCAGGGCGGGCACGATGTGGCCGTTGGCGAGGTGGCCGGGGAAGTTGTAGGGGCCGAACACGGCGCAGACGCCGTGCGGGCGATAGCGCAGCACGGCGCGGTGGGCGCCGGCGTCGGTGGTGCGCTCGCGGCAGCGCTCGTCCTCGGCGGTGATGGAGATGGCGACCTTGCCGATCATGGAGGCCACTTCCGTCGCCGCCTCCCACGCCGGCTTGCCGGTGTCGGCCATGATGGCGGCAGCCAGGGCGTCCTTGCGGGCCTCCAGCGCGTCCTTGTAGGCGA
>NZ_BAAAEP010000067.1:0-20222 GCF_039523075.1 Caenispirillum bisanense | reverse complement strand
CCCGCGACATGGTGGAAACCCTGGCGGAATACCAGCGCGCCCGCGCCCCGCAGGCGACGCTGCTGATGCGCGGCGGCGCCTCGCTGCTGTTCCGCACCGAGAAGGACGACGAGCTGAGCCAGCTCACCACCCCCGCCGCCCTGGCCGAGCGCCAGACGCCGGAGCCGCTCGGCACCCTGCAGCGGCAGTTCGCCCGCAGCATCGACGGCGTGGTGGTTGACGGCCTGAACTGCGGCTTCACCCCGCCGCTGACGCCCGACCAGATCAAGCGGCTGCAGGACTTCGGCGTGCAGGTGCTGAGCATCGAGGTCTGCGCCACCGACGACCTCGCCAAGGCCGCCCGCGAGTCGGCCGGCAAAGCGGGCGTGCTGTCCTACGTCACCCGGGACGAGACCCTGGCGCAGATCCCCGGCGGCCGCCTGGGCGGCGGCAACGCCCAGATGGTGCAGGCCCTGGGGCAGGCGCGGACCATCCTGTTCAACCTGGACAACCGCCGCTACGCCTCCAAGGCCGACTGGCTGGCGGCCCTGCGCGACACCAACCACGACGTGGTGGTGATCGAGCCCTTCTTCCGCGGCGACAAGCCGCTGACGCCGAAGGAAGTCTATTCGCTGAAGTTCAAGAAGGTGGGCACGCCGCGCCTGGTGCTCGCCCGCCTGCCCATGACCACCGCCTACGACACCGCCTGGTACTGGAAGGCCACCTGGAAGGTCGGCAATCCGTCCTTCGTGCGCGACGTGGACGAGCGGCCGGGCCAGTTCCGTGTCGACTACACCAACCCGGAATGGCGCTCCCTGGTCGGCCAGACCTTCGCCGGCCTGCTCGACCTGGGCTTCGACGGCATCATGCTCGACGGCATGGACGCCGTCGCCCGCATGGACGACGGCACCAACTGACGGCGACTGCGGCCGCGGCGGCAGCGGCGGAGGCTCACGCCTCCGCCATCGCCCACACGTCCTTGTCGCGCTCGGCGGTCCAGATGTCGGGGCGGTCGAGGCCGCGGGCTTCGTCCACGGCGCGGGCGACGTCGAACGGCATGCAGTGATCGTAGATGACCCAGTGGCCGTACTTCGGGTCCATCTTCTCCCGCGCCATGCGGTAGATCTGCTTCAGGTCCTTGCCCTCGGCCACGCCCTGCTGCGCCGTCTCGAACAGGTCGGTCAGGAAGGCCTGGGTGCCGGCCATGGCCTCGTCGCACTGCTCCGGCGTGTGCAGGGCATCGCCGCGGCCGGGCACCAGCTTGGCGGGCCGGAGGTCGCGCAGGGCCTGCAGGGTGTGCGGCCAGTCGCGCAGGTGGGCATCGCCGGTGTAGGGCGTCGCGCCATATTCCACCAGATCGCCGGCGTAGAGGATCTGCTGGTCGGGCAGCCAGGCGATGGTGTCGCCCTGGGTGTGGCCGCGCCCGGGGTTCCAGATCTCCACCCGCTGGTTGCCGAGGTCCACCGTGATCCGGCCGTCGAACACCACCGTCGGCCAGGTCAGGCCCTTGATGGTCTCGTGGCCCTGGAACAGGCGGGGGAAGCGGCCGAACTCGCTCTCCCAGTCCTGCTGGCCGCGCTCGACGATCATCTCATGGGTGCGTTTCGACGCGATGACCGTATGGGCGCCGTAGGCCGCCGCCCCCAGCACCCGCACGGCGTGGTAGTGGGTCATGAGGATGTGGGTGACCGGCTTGTCGGTGACCTTGCGGATCTCGGCGATCACCTTCTGCGCCATCAGCGGCGTCGCCTGGGTGTCGATGACCATGACGCCATGATCGCCGACGATGACGCCGGTGTTCGGGTCGCCCTCGGCGGTGAAGGCATAGGCGCCGCGGCCGAGTTCGGCGAAGGTGATGGTCTTCTCGCCAAGGTCGCCGGTGGAGGCGAAGGTGCGGGTGCTCATCGGGTGTCTCCCTTGTGTGTCATGGGCGGCGGGGTGGCCGGGCGCGGCGGTGCTCACAGCCCCAGGTACGCCGCCTTCACCTTGTCGTCGGCGAGCAGCCGCTCGCCGGTGTCGGCCAGCACGATGTGGCCGGTTTCGATCACATAGCCGCGGTCGGCGATGGCGAGCGCCGAGAAGGCGTTCTGCTCCACCAGCAGGATGGTGGTGCCCTGCTCCCGCAGCATCTGCACGATGTTGAAGATCTCCCCCACCAGCAGCGGCGCGAGGCCCATGCTCGGCTCGTCCAGCAGCAGCAGGCGGGGGTGGGCCATCAGCGCCCGGCCCATGGCGAGCATCTGCTGCTGCCCGCCGGACAGGGTGCCCGCCGGCTCCAGCCGTTTCTTCTTCAGGATCGGGAAGGTGTCGTAGACCCGCTCCAGGTCGGCCGCCACGTCCTTGCCGCGACGGCGGAAGGCGCCCAGGCGCAGGTTGTCCTCCACCGACAGCGGGCCGAATACCTGGCGGCCTTCCGGCACCTGACAGATGCCCAGTTCCACCCGCCGGTCGGGGCGGGCGCGGCCGATGTCCTCGCCGTCGAAGCGGATGGTGCCGGCGCTGGCCGGCTGCACGCCCGACAGCGCCCGCAGGAAGGTGGTCTTGCCCGCCCCGTTGGCGCCCACCAGGGCCACCAGCTCGCCCTCGCCCACCTGGATGTCGATGCCGTGCAGGGCCTCGATGCGGCCATAGGCGCTTTTCAGTCCGGTCACTTCCAGCAGCATAAGGCGCGTCTCCGTCAGGCGGCGTGGCCGAGATAGGCGGCGATGACGTCGGGGTTCTGGCGCACCTCCTGCGGCGTGCCCTCGGTGAGCTTGCGGCCGTAGTCGAGCACCAGGATGTGGTCGCTGATCTCCATGACCATCTTCATGTCGTGCTCCACCAGCACCACGGTCACGCCGCGCGCCGCCACCTTCTTGATGACTTCGTCGATCTCGCGGCTTTCCACGTCGTTGAGGCCGGCGGCCGGTTCGTCCAGCAGCAGCAGGCGCGGCTCGGCGGCCAGCGCGCGGGCGATTTCCAGGCGCTTGAGGGCGCCGTAGGGCATGGCGTCGGCGTCCCAGTCCCAGTATTTCTCCAGCCCGACGAAGGCCATCAGCTCGCGGCAGTGGTCTTCCGCCGCCCGGTCGGCGCGGCCGATGCGCGGCAGGCGGAACAGCGACGGCAGCAGGCGCCCGTCCAGGTGCAGGTGACGGCCGACCATGACGTTCTCCAGCGCCGTCATGTTGTGGCAGATCTGCAGGTTCTGGAAGGTGCGCGACATGCCCATGCGCGCCAGCTCATAAGGTTTGCGGCCCGTCACCACCTTGCCGTCGAAGCGGATGTCGCCCCAGCTGGGGGTGTAGACGCCGGTGATGAGGTTGAACAGCGTCGTCTTGCCGGCGCCGTTGGGGCCGATGATGGAGTGGATGACGCCGGCGCCGATCTCGAACGACAGGTCGTCGATCGCGCGCACGCCGCCGAAATCCTTGGACAGCTTGGAAACCTGCAGCAGGCTCATCGGTCGCCTCCGCGCTTCAGCAGGGCCGCGAGGCTGGGGACGATGCCCTTGGGCAGGAAGATCATCACCAGCATGAGGATCAGGCCGAAGATCAGGTGCTCGTAATCCTCCAGGAAGGTGAGCAGCTGCGGCAGCGCCGTCAGGATCGCCGCCCCCACCACCGCCCCGAAGGTGGAGGCCATGCCGCCCAGCACCACCATGATCACCAGCTCCACCGAGTGGAAGAAGCTCGCCTCGTTGGGGCTCAGGAACATGATGTAATGGGCGTCGAGCGACCCGACGACGGAGGCGAAGACCGCCGAGACGACGAAGATCATCACCTTGTAGCGGGTGGTATCGACCCCCACCACCTCGGCCGCCACCTCCGACCCATGGACCGCGCGCAGGGCTCGCCCGACCGGGCTGTCGATGATGTTGAGCGACAGCCACACCGCCAGGAACAGCAGCCCGCCCACCAGCCAGTACCAGTGCCAGGCCTTGGAGAACTCGAACCCGAAGACGGTGAAGGGGGCGACGATCATGCCGTCGGGGCCGCCGGTGAGCTGCGCTTCCTGGTTCAGCACGATGGAGATGATGACGCCGAGGCCGAGGGTCGCCATGGCGAGGTAGTGGCCCTTCAGCCGCAGCACCGGCCGCGCCACCACGAAGGCCAGCAGCCCCACCACCGCCGCCGCCACCACCAGCGACACCAGCGGCGGCCATCCGAGCTTGGTCACCGTGATTGCCGAGAAGTAGGCGCCGAGGCCGAGGAAGCCGGCATGGCCGAGGGAAATCTGCCCGGCGTAGCCGATCAGCAGGTTGAGGCCGACGACGACGATGGCGTTGAAGCCGATCTTGATGGCGACGTCGTACTGGAAGTTGTTCTGCAGCCCCAGCGGCAGCAGGCAGATCACCGCCGCCAGGACCAGCAGCCCGCCGGTGCGCGGCCGCATCAGCCAGGCCAGCGCGCCGCCGCCGCTGCCGCCGGCGCGGCGGGTGGACATTGGCACCGGGGCGGGGGTTGCTTTGGTGGTCGACAGGTCAGACACGGTCAGTCCCCCGCTTGCCGAACAGGCCGCTCGGCATGAAGAAGAGCGCCAGCAGGATGATGATGAAGGCCATGGCGTCCTTGTAGTCGGACGAGATGTAGCCGGCGCCGAAGGCCTCGACGATGCCGAGGATCAGCCCGCCCGCCACGGCCCCGAAGGGATGGCCGAGGCCGCCCAGGATGGCCGCCGAGAACCCCTTCAGGCCGAGCATGATGCCGACCTCGAAGTTGGTGGAGGTGATGGGCGTGATCAGCACCCCGGCAATGGCCCCCAGCGCCGCCGACAGGCCGAAGGAGATCAGCAGCACCAGGCTGGTGTTGATGCCCACCAGCCTGGCCGCCAGCGGGTTGACGCTGGTCGCCAGGATCGCCTTGCCCCACAGGGTGCGGCCGAAGAACCACTGCAGCACCAGCACGATGGCGACGGTGACGCCCAGCACCCACAGGGTCTGCGGCGTGATGGTGGCGCCCAGGATGACGATGGGGTCGTCGCCGGTGAAGGCCGGCAGGGTGTGGAACTGCTTGTCGAACACCACCTGCGCCAGCCCGCGCAGCACGATGGAAGCGCCGATGGTGATGATGATGAGGGTGACGACGGAGGCGTTCTTGGTGCGCTCCACCGCCACCTTCTCCAGCAGCAGGCCGACCAGGGCGGTGCCGGCGATGGCGCCCGCCACCGCCAGCGGCAGCGGCACGCCGCCGGCCGCCAGGAACACGGTGGACATGCCGCCCAGCATGACGAACTCGCCCTGGGCGAAGTTGATGACGTGGCTGGCGTTGTAGATCAGCGCGAAACCGAGCCCGACGAGCGCATAGATCGCGCCGCTGGTCAGGCCGGAGAACAGGTACTGCATGAACTCGCCGAGCATGGGGTCGTCCTGCCGTGCCGAGGGTTTCGGGGGCCGCCGCGCCGTAGTCCGGGGGAACGGGCGCGGGCGCGGCGGCGGAGGCGACAGAAGCCGGGGCGGAGGAAGGGCGGCGCCGGGGCGCGGCGGTTACTCCGCCAGCACCCAGTCGCCGTCCTTGATCTCCAGCATGCGGAAGGCGGCCAGGGTCAGGCCCAGGTGGTCGTCGGCGGAGAAGTTCACCTCGCCGGCGGTGCCCATGTAGCCCTGGGTCTGCTCCAGCGCATCGCGCACGGCGGCGCGGTCGGTGGTGCCGGCGCGGGTCATGGCATCGGTGATGAGCATGAGGCCGTCGTAGGCATGGCCGCCGAAGGTGGAAACACTGCCGGCGCCGTGCTTGCCCTCGTAGGCCTCCATGTAGCCGACCACCACCGCCTTCTGCGGATCGTCCTCGGGCAGCTTGTCGGCCACCAGCAGGGCGGCGGCGGGCAGGCGGACGCCCTCGGCGGCGGCCCCGGCCAGCTCGATGAACTGCTTGGAGGCGACGCCGTGCGACTGGTACAGCGGCGCGGTGATCTGCAGCTGGCGGTAGTTCTTGGTGACGATGGCCGGACCCTGACCGAAGCCGGGGTTGAGCACCGCCTGCACGCCCGCCGTATTGCGGATCTTGGTCAGCTGGGCGGTCATGTCGGTATCCTTGGGGCCGTAGGTCTCGTCGGCCAGGATCTCGATGCCGTGGGTGCCGGCGACGCCCTTGCATTCCGCCTGCATGGAGGCGCCGAAGCCGTCAGTGCCGGAGATCATCGCGATACGGGTGAAGCCGCGCGCCTTCATGTCCTCGAAGATCTTCTCGCAGGCCATGGTGTCGGTGTGGGGCGTCTTGAACGTCCACTTCTGCACCGGCTCGACGATCTTCTTCGATCCGGCGAAGGAGATGAACGGCATCTCCGCCCGCTCCATCAGCGGCATCACCGCCAGGCTCTCGCCCGACGAGGTGCCGCCGATGATGACGTCCACCTGGTCCTGGTCGATCAGGCGCTTGACGAAGGTGACCGCCTTGTTGGGGTCGCCGCCGGTGTCGTAATGCACCAGCTGCAGCGGGCGGCCGAGCACGCCGCCATCGGCGTTGATCTTCTCGACGTACATCTGCAGCGTCTTCAGCTCGGGGTCGCCGAGGAACGAGGCCGGGCCGGTGACGGCCAGGAAGGTGCCGATGCGGATCGGCGCCTCCGCCCGCAGCGGCACGGCGGCGGCGGACAGTCCGGCGGCGAGGCCGAGGGCGCCGCAGGCGGCAAGCAGCAGGCGACGGGAAAGACGGATGGGCATGCTGTTCCTCCCTGTTGCCGGGCCGGCGCGTACCCCGCGGCGCCCGGAGGTCTTCTTGTCGGCTTCAGGCGCGGTGCCGCGGGTCTTCGCCCGGTTGGAGAGGCACCGGCCGGCGGGGACGTGGACCGCCATACCGTTTCATTTGAAACTAATAACCCGAGCGCAGTGCCGGGGAAACCCTTCTTTTGATACCCACAATTTCCCGTGGGGCATGGTCTTCAGAAGGCTGGAGCCCCGCGACCCTGTCCGGCCCACGGGGCTCCATCGGAGCGTGCCGGCCGCGGCGGGCATGCTTGACCCCGCTGCAAAAGCGACACAGAATTACCTTACATCATGGAGCTTAGTGTAACGCTTTTCCGGCTGTCAAACCGAATTTGGCATCACGCCGCAAGCGCGCCGCACTGGCGCTTGGCGGGCAGCGGGACTACCTTTCGGGGAAAGGCGCCGGCCGTACCGGCACCACAGAACACGGGACCAGGGGATGCCACGCAACAAGCGGATCGAGGACCTGACCGGCGCATTGGTCGACGGCACCACGCTGCGCGCCAAATCGCTCATCGTCACCGTCTACGGCGACGCCATCCTGCCGCACGGCGGCAGCGTCTGGCTGGGCAGCCTGATCAATCTGGTGGAGCCCTTCGGGCTGGGCGAGCGCATGGTGCGCACCGCCGTCTTCCGCCTGACCAAGGACACCTGGCTGGAAGCGACCCAGATCGGCCGCCGCAGCTACTACGCCGCCACCGATTCGGCGCGGCTGCGCTTCGGCGCCGCCCACCGCCGCATCTATGCCGCGCCGTTCCAGCCGTGGAACCAGGAATGGGTTCTGGTTCACACCAACTGCTGCGGCCTGGAGGCAGAGGCCCGCGAGTCCCTGCGCCGGGAACTCACCTGGCAGGGCTTCGGCACCCTGGCGCCGCATGTGCTGGCCCATCCCGCCGCCGATGACGACGCGCTGGAACTGGCGCTGCGCGACCATGCTGCCCTCGACAAGGTGGTGGTGCTGCGGGCGAGCGCCGACCGCCTCACCAGCCCCGGCGGCCTGAAGGCGCTGGTGCGGGCGTGCTGGGACCTGGACCAGCTGCAGGCCGACTACGAAACCTTCCTCGACCGCTTCCGCCCCCTGCTGCGGGCGCTGGAGGACGGCAGCCCCGACCCGCAGAGCGCCTTCGTGCTGCGCACCCTGCTGATCCACGACTACCGCCGCATCCTGCTGCGCGACCCCATGCTGCCGGACGAGGTTCTGCCGCCGCAGTGGCCGGGCACCGCCGCCCGCCTGCTGTGCCGCAACCTCTACCGGCTGGTGCAGGAGGCGGCGGAACGTCACCTGATGACCACGCTGGAAACGGCGGAAGGCCCGCTGCCGGCCGCCCTGCCCTACTACCGCGACCGCTTCGGCGGACTGGGGGACGAGGTGGCGGCGGTGGCCGAATAACCGCCAACGGCAGCCAGCGACCTGAATGCAAAGAGGCCGTTCCGCACCCGGAACGGCCTCAACTGCATCCGCAGGCTGGTGCGCTTCAGCCTTCCAGCTGGCGTCCCACGGCGCGGGCGAGCACCAGGTAGAGCTTGCCCATGTCGGCGCTGGTGAGGGTGGCAGCCAGCACCTCGGCGCGGTCGGTCTGGCGGCTGGCGCGCAGCAGCGTCTCGTATTCGCTGAGGTAGCGGTTGACGTAGTCGCGGAACTCGCCGTTGGCCTCGTACAGCTCGCGGATCTGGCCCGCCTGCCGGCGGGTGAGCGCCCGCGCCGCGTGGCGCAGGAAGGCGCTGGTGTCGCCGCGGTAGTAACGCTGCCAGAGGTCTTCGTCCACCGTCGGGCTGAACAGGCGGGTAATGTCGACGGCGATGGACTGCAGGCGCTCGATGATGAACACCGCGCCGTTGAGGAACCGCTGCAGGTCGGCGGAATCCCGCTGGGCCTCCAGCAGCCGCAGCTTTTCCTCCGCCCGGTCGGCCATGCGGCCCAGAACCTCGGCCCGCTTCTCGAAGCCGGTGCCGGCCCGTTCGGTCTGTTCCGACAGGCGTTCGCCGGCGGCGGTGAGGCTGTCGGCCTGGCTGCGCATGAACTCCAGCGCCGCCGTCACCTTCTCCATCGCCTCGTCCGACGTGCGGCCGAGGTCGCGGAAGCGGACGCGGAAGTCCTCGCTCGCCAGCCGCATTTCGTCGGCGATGGCCTTGGTCTGGTCGCGGTAGGTGGCGATGGTGTTGTCCAGCGCCTCCGCCGTTTCGCCGACGGCGGTGGAGCCGTTGACCACCACGTCGTGCAGGCGGCGGGCCGTCTGGTCGATGGTGCCGGCAAGGTCGCCGATGTGGGCCAGCGCCGCATCGGTGATCTGGGCCAGCACCTCGGCCCGCTCGCGCACGCCGTTGTCGGTGGCGGCCAGGGCATCGGCCGCCTGCTCCGCCGCCTGGGCGAGGCTGGAGACGGTGCCGCCAAGGGACGTCGCCGCCCCCAGCAGCCGTTCCTCGGCATCGGTCGCCACCTTGTCCACCTGTTCGGTGAGGAAGCGGGTGCGCTTGCCGATGTCCATGCCGAGGGAGTCGAGGCGGCCTTCGATCCGTTCCGCCATGGCCTCCACCGGCGCCGCCACACCGTCGCCCTGGCGGTCGATGGTGGCGATGAGGGCGAGGATGCGCTGTTCCGCGGCGCCGGAGGTGCGGTCGACCACCCCCGCCAGTTCCGCCGCCTTGGCTTCCAGCCCGTCGCCGATGCCGGACAGGCGATGCTCCACCGCCCGCGCCGCCTCGTCCACCGGCGCCAGCAGGCCGGTGGCGCGGCGGGCGACGGCGGCGTTGAGCTGCGCCACCCGCTGTTCGGCCTGTTGCGCCGCCTCGTCCACCAGGGTCTGCAGGGCGGCCGCCTGGGCCTTGATGGCGTCGGCGGCGACGATAAGCCGCGCTTCCGCCGCCCCCACCGCCCCGTCGACGGCGCCGCGGGCGCTTTCGGCCTGGGTGGCGAAGGAGGCGCCAAGCGCCTGGGCGCGCTGCTCGGCATTGCCCACCACCTCGTCCAGCGCCTTGTCGAGGGCGGCGACGATCTTGCGGGCGCGGTCGATGAAGGTGGTGTTGAGCCCGGCCAGCCGCTCGTCGGCGCCGGCCGCCGCCGCTTCCACCTGTTCCCGCGCCGCCGCCAGCCCGTCGGCGATGCCGGTGAGCTTCTGCTGGGTGGCGCCGGCCGTCTCCATCAGGGCGCCGAGGCGATCCGAGAAGGCGGCGGCGGCCTCGCGGGCGCGTTCCATGGCGGCGTCGCTCTCGCGGGCCGAACCCTTGACGCCCTCGGTCAGCTTCTCCAGCCGCTCCAGCGCCTCGCCGGCGGAGGCCTTCAGGCTTTCCACCTGCCCTTCCAGCGCCTTCTGGCCGCCGTCGATCTGTTCCGACAGGCGACCGATGACGGCATCCACTTCCTGCACCTGCTTTTCCAGGCCGCTGCGCAGCGACCCGGTCTGGCGCTGCACGCGCACCGCCGTCTGTTCCAGGGCGTCGGTCTGGGCGCGCACGTCCTCGCCGGCCTCGCGGGCGCGGGCGCCGATGTTGTCGGTGGCGATGCCGAGGGCGCGCACCCGCTCCAGCGCCGTGGCGCCGGCCTTTTCCAGCTGCGCCGTCAGGTCGCGGGCCATGCCGCCCAGGCTGTCGGCATAGCCGGCGGTCTTCTGCTCGACGCCCGACAGCTTTTCCACCGCGTCAGTGGCGGCGTGGGTGACGCCGTCGCGCGCCTGCCCGAGCGCCTTGAGCGCCAGGTCGGTGCGGTCCAGCGCCTGTTTGGCGACGCCGTCGAGGGCATCGGCCACCGCCGCCACCTCGCCCTTGGCCTGCTGCGCCAGTTCGGTCACCCGCGCGGCGGAGGTTTCCATGCGGGCGGCGCTGTCGGTCAGCGACGCCACCGTCTCGCCGGTGCTGCGCGACAGGGCCTCGGCCGCCTCGCGCACGGTGGCGCCGGCCTTTTCCGCCCGCTCCACCGCCTCTTCCTCGCGGCGGGCGAGGTGCTCCAGGGCTTCCACCCGCGCCGTCGTCTGGTCGCCGAGGGCATCCATGGCCTTGCGCTGGGTCTCGATCACCTCCGCCAGACGGGTGCCGCCGGCTTCCGCCTCGCGCAGGCTGCGGCCCACCGCCTCCGCCCGCGTCACCAGGGCGTCCAGCGCCGCGATCTGCGTCTTCAGGGCTTCGGCGGCGCCGCCGGCCTCGCTGTCGACGCGGCCGGTGATGCGGCCCAGTTCGCGCGCTTCCTCGGCCAGCACGGCCCGCGCCGTCTCCGCCCGCTCCACCGCCGTGCGGCTGGCGGTATTGAGCATGTCCACCTGCTGGCGGAGCGCCTGGGTCACCGCCTCCACCCGCCCCTTGGCGGCATCGTCGGGATAGGTCAGCCGCGCCAGATGGGCGCGCAGCAGTTCCGCCTCGCGCCGCATGGCGGCACCGCGGTCGAGCACCGCCACCACCATCCACAGGAAGGCCACCGGCAGCAGCGCCCCCGCCGCCAGCCCGCCGAACACCGCCGGCGCCAGCCGCGGCACTTCCGCCCAGCCGATCGTTTCGGTGACGTACCAGCCGCACCAGGCCAGCCACGCCGCCGTCACCGCCAGGGCGGTCAGCGGCAGCCAGCCGGCACGGCGCGGCGGCGGCGGCAGGTCGGCACCGGCCGCCAGCGATGCCGCGGCAGCGGCGGGAGCCGGCACCGGCGCACCGGGGGCAGAGGCGGTGGAAGACGGGGCAAGCGAGCCGCTGGATTTCGCCTCGTCGGGCTTCACGGCACCGGTACTCCTGACGGCAGAGGGGACAATTCAAGGAAGGTGCGCAGAGTACACCCCAGTCGCGCCGCATTCCAGCGCCGCGACAGCCCGAGTCGCTGTGACGGCGCGGCAGCCTCTACCACTTTTGATCGCCGCGCCGGAAAACCGCGCCCGGTGGCTGCCGAACAGGCGTGAACGGCGGCGGAACGGTTGCGGATGAGCGAGTTATAGCCCCGCCTTCATCTAGCGCCGTGGTAGCAGGATCACAGCCACACCGCATTGTGCGTGCGCATCACCGCGCGGGAAGAGGGGAACCCGTGATCGCCGACAGCCACCCGTCAGAGCGACGCCGCACCGTCCTGCTGGGCACCGCCGTGGACTGCCTCAGCCTGGACGGCGCGGTTGCCGCCATCCTCGCCGCCACCGCCGCCGGGCGGGCCATGCACGTCTGCGTTCGTGACGCACACGGATTGGTCCGCGCCCGCCGCGACGCCGCCCTGGCCGAGGCCCACCGCAGCGCCGGGCTGGTCACCGCCGACGGCATGCCGCTGGTGTGGCTGCAGCGGCTTTCGGGCGCCCGGCAGGCGGAGCGCGTCTACGGCCCCGACCTGCTCGACCGCCTGTGCGACCGTGGCCGCGCCCACGGCCTGCGCCATGCCTTCCTCGGCGGCGGGGTGGGGGTGGCGGAAGCGGCGGCCACGGCCATGGAGCGGCGTCATCCCGGCCTGACGGTCACCCTGGCGGCGCCGCTGCCGCACCGGCCCGCCGGCCATCGGCCGCAGCCGGGCGAGGATGCCGAGGCGCTGGCGGCCCTGGCCGCCGCGCCGGCCGACGTGCTGTGGGTCGGCCTCGGCACCCCGAAGCAGGAGTTGTGGATGCACGCCAACCGCGGCCGGGTGGCGGCATCGGTGATGATCGGCGTCGGTGCGGCGTTTGATTTCGCTGCCGGAACGAAGCTGCAGGCGCCGCGCTGGATGCAGCGCAGCGGCCTGGAATGGTCGTTCCGCCTGCTGACCGAGCCGCGCCGCCTCGGCCCCCGCTACCTGCGCACCATCCCGGCCTTCCTGGCGCTGGCCGCCGCCGAGGCCTGGAGGCGGCAGCCATGACCGCCCGCGCCCGTGCCCGCCTCCGCTCCGGCCGCGCCGCCGCCGCGCCCGGACGCCTGATCCTGGTCGCCGCCGCCGGCTGGCGGCTCCGGGTGATGGCGGTGAAGCGGCTGATCGACCTGCTGCTGGCGGTGCCGCTGCTGCTGCTGGCCCTGCCGGTGATGCTGGCGGCGGCGGTGGCCATCCGCCGGGTCGATCCGGGACCGGTGCTCTACCGCCAGATCCGCATCGGCCGCCACGGCCGCCCGTTCGTGCTGTGGAAGCTGCGCACCATGGTCACCGACGCCGACCGCCGCCTGGCCGAGCATCTGGCTGCCGACCCGCAGGCCCGCGCCGAGTGGCAGGCGACCTGCAAGCTGGCCCATGATCCCCGCATCCTGCCGCGCATCGGCAGCCCGCTGCGCCGCTTCGCCATCGACGAGCTGCCGCAGCTGTGGAACGTGGTGCGCGGCGACCTGTCGCTGGTGGGGCCGCGGCCGCTGCCCGCCTATCACCTGAAGCGCCTGCCGAAGCGGGTGCGCACCCTGCGCGGCCGGGTCCGCCCCGGCCTCACCGGCCTGTGGCAGGTGGCGCGGCGCGACCGCTCCCACGCCGAGATGCAGCGCCTGGACCTCGCCTATGTGACCGGCTGGAGCCCGTGGCTCGATCTGGTCATCCTGCTGCGCACGGCGGTGGTGCTGGGGAGCGGCCGCCATTGCCTGTAAGGCTCGCCGCCCTGGCCGCCGTGCCGCTGGCCGCCGCCGCCGGGGCAGTGGCCGGCGGCCTCGGCGTGCTGCTGCTGGCCGGGATGGCGCTGGCCCTGGCGGTGCTGCTGGCGGGCGGATCGGTGGCGGCGCTCGCCTCCGCCCTGCTGCTGGCGGAGCCGCTGGCCGAACTGCTCAAGCGCCTGACCTTCATGCTGGGCGACGGCGGGGCTGCCGCCTACTACGGCGTGCAGGTGCTGCCGACGCTGCTGCTCGCCGCCGCCCTGGCGGCCGCCCTGCCCCGCCTGCTGCCGCTGCCGGCGCCGGCGGTGTGGCTGCTGGCGCTGGTGGCGTGGGTGAGCCTCTGCACGCTGCTGACGCCGCTGCCGACGCCGTGGTTCCACCGCCTCGGCACCCTGCATCACGAGATCGTGCCGGCGCTGCTGTTCCTGCCCGCCCTGGCGGTGCGCGACCGCGCCCCCATCGGCCGGGCGGCGGTGGCGGTGTGCATTGTCACCGCCGCCTACGGCCTGTGGCAGTTCCTGGCCGGCTACAGCGGCCTCGACCTCGCCTGGGCGGCGGGGGCGGCAGAGCGCAGCATCCAGGCCGGCAAGGTCTTCGCCTGGATGATCGGCGACAGCTGGGAGCGGCGCATTTTCTCGCTGTTCCCCGATCCCTTCACCTGGGGGCAGGCGCTGGTGGGCGGCCTGATGCTGGTGCTGCTGGCCCGGCTGTCGCGGGGCTGGCGGCTGCTGGCCTGGGCCGCCGTGCTGACCGGGCTGGTGCTGACCCAGAGCCGCACGCCCTGGGCCGCCCTGCTGGTGACCGGCCTCGCGTGGTGGGGGCTCGGCTGGCGGCCGCTGCGCCGGCCGCTGGTGGTGCTGGCGGCGGCGCTGGTGGGGTTTCCGCTCACCCTGTGGCTGGGCGGGGCGGCCTATGACCTGTGGTTCACCGGCGCGCCCGCCGCCGACGATCCCTTCCTGCGCCGCTGGCTGACCGTCGGCACCATCGAGGCGCGGCTGGACGCCTGGACCTCCCTGCGCGACGTGCTGGCGGCCCGGCCGCTGACCGGCGTCGGCGCCGGGGCCGATCCGCGCTATGCCGCCGACCTGCCGCTCAGCCCGGAACTGGCCGCCGCCCACTACGCCCACAACGTGCTGGTGAGCCTCGCGCTTTATGGCGGGGCGCCGGCGCTGGTGCTGTTCCTCGCCTTCCAGGCCAGCCTGTTGCGCCTCGTGCTGGCCCATGGCGGCAGCGACGGGCGGCTGGCGGCGGCCTTCCTGCTCGGCAGTCAGGCGGCGGGGTATCTCAACGCCGGCATCTTCCTGACGTGGCAGTATTTCCTGGTGCTTGGCCTGGCGGCAGGCGAAGCGGTAGCGCAGCGGCGCCTTGCGGTGGTAGCGTCCGCCCAGTCAGACGGGACGCAGACTCACCGGGAGGTCGCGGCGTGAAGGTCACCTTCGTCATGTTCGGCGCGTGGTTCGCCCAGGGCGGCATGGAGAAGTTCAACCGCCGCATCATCCGCTGCCTGAACGAACTGCCGGGCATCCTGCCGCGGGTTTACTCGGTGCTGGATGCGCCGAACACCCCCTGCCCCGCCCCCTTCCGCACCGGCAACGGCCGCAAGGGCGCGGTGATCGAGGCGGTGGCCGGACACCTGCTGACCGGCCAGCCCGACGTCCTGCTGCTCGGCCATGCCGACCTTCTGCCGCTGGCGCCCATCGCCCGCGTGCTGGCGCCGCGCTGCAAGGTGGTGCTGTTCGCCAACGGGCCGGAGGTCTGGGGCGACCCCGCCCACCGCCGCACGCCGGGGTGGGAGTTCTTCGTCGCCCGCAACACCCTGCACCGGGTCGCCGCCCTGTCGGAAACCACCCTGAAGCGCATGAGCCGCCGCTACGGCATTCCGCGCGACCGCTTCATGCTGTTCCCGCAGGCGGTGGACCACGCCCAGGAGCTGACCGACCGCCGCCACGGCAACACCATCCTGACTGTCGCCCGCCTGGGCGTGCGCGACGTCAACAAGGGCGTCGGCCTCGTCATCCGCGCCATGCCGCGCCTGCTGGAGCGGTTTCCCGCCCTGCGCTACCGCATCGTCGGCGCCGGGCCGCTCATCGAACCGCTGTGGGACTTCGCCATCGAGCACGGCGTCCACCGGCGGGTGGAGTTCCTCGGCCCGCTCGACGACATCCAGCTGGCCCGCGCCTACCGCGAGGCCGATGCGGTGGTGCTGCCGTCGAAGAAGGAAGGCTCCGGCCTCGCCTTCATCGAGGCATGGTCCTACGGCCTGCCGGTGATCGGCGGCACCGACGACGCCGCCGCCTGGCTGATCGAGGACGGCGTCACCGGCCTGACGGCGCCGCCGGGCAACATCGCCTCGGCCATCCATCGCCTGCTGACCGACCCCAAGGCAGCGCGGGAGATGGGCCGCCGCGGCCATGCCCTGATCGAAGGGCGGTTCGACCACCCCAGTTTCCGCCGCCGCCTTGCCGCCCTGCTGGGCGTTCCCGACGCACCGGCCGCTGCCGCCGCCGCGGCACCCGCCGCCCTGCCGGAGATGCCGGAGGCGGATTGGGAGGCGGTCGAATGGGAGGGAAAACCGCCGGGATGAAGGTGCTGATGGTCCATGCCCGCTACCGCCGCCCGGGCGGCGAGGACGTTTCGGTGGCGACCGAAGCGCGTGCCCTCGCCGCCCTGGGGGTGGAGGTGGACCTGTGGACCCTGCCGGCGGAAACCGTCGCCGGCCCCGCCGCCTTCGCCCGCGCCGCCTGGAACCGCGCCGCCGTCGCCGAGCTGGTGCGGCGGGTGCGCCAGCGGCGGCCCGATGTCATCCATGTGCAGAACTTCTTCCCCGGCCTGTCGCCGGCGGTCCATCGCGCCGCCGCCCGTCTCGGCATTCCGGTGGCGCAGAGCGTGCGCAACTGGCGCCTCGTCTGCCCCGCCGCCACCCGCTTCCGCGCCGGGCAGGTGTGCGATGCCTGCGTCGAGCGGCCGCTGGCGTGGCCGGCCCTCGGCCGCCCGTGCTGGCGCGGCCAGCGCGGCGCCACCGCCGCCGCCGCCCTGGCCCTCGGCCTGTCGGGGCTGATCGGCACCTGGGGCCGGGTGGCGCGGTTCATCTGCCCGAGCCGCGCCGTCGCCGACGCCCTGCCCGCCGGCTGGCCGAAGGCGGTGGTGCCGAACATGGTCGATCCCGCCCCCGCCGCCGCCGGCCCCGGCGCCGCGGCGGTGGTCTACGCCGGCCGCCTGACCCAGGAAAAGGGCGTCGGCTGCCTGGCCGAGGCATGGCGCCGCCACCCGCTGCCGCCGCTGGATGTCTATGGCGAGGGGCCGATGGAAAGCGCGCTGGCCGGCGTGCCCGGCATCACCCTGCACGGCCGCCGCGACCACGGGCAGGTGCTGGAGGCCATGGCCGCCGCCCGCGCCGTGGTGGTGCCGAGCCTGTGGCCGGAGCCCTTCGGCCGCGCCGCCATCGAGGCGCTGGCCTGCGGCACGCCGGTGGTCGCCACCGCCGCCGGCGCCCTGCCGGAGCTGATCGAGGACGGCCTGACCGGCCATGTGGTGCCGGCCGACGATCCGCACGCCCTGGCGCGGGCGGTGCAGGCCACCGGCGGCAGCGGCCAGCGGCAGGCCGCCCGCACCGCCTTCGAACGCCGTTTCGCCGCGCCGGTGGTGGCGCCGCGCCTTGTGGAGGTCTACCGCTCGTGCCTGCCGTGACGCCGCCCGCCGCCACCCCGGAGCCCGACTTACGCAGCCTGCTCGCCGTGCCCTGGCGGCGGCGGCGGACGGTGGCGGCGGTCACCCTGCTCGGCGCCGGCCTGACCGTGCTGCTGCTCCTGCTGCTGCCGCCGCGCTTCACCGCCTCGGCGCTGGTCCTGGTGGCGGCGCCGCCGACGCGGGTGGTCAGCCTGGATGCGGTGATGGCCGCCGGCCCCGCCGACGCCCAGACCGTGTTCACCGAGGCGGAGGTGCTGCGCGCCCCGGCCCTGCTGGAGACGGTGGCGACGGCGCAAGGGCTCCACGACGACCCCGAGTTCAACGCCGCCCTGCGGCCGCCCGGCCTGCTCACCGCCGCCCTGACCGCCCTGCCGGAGGGGTGGGACCGGCTGCTGCTCGGCCGGCCGCTGCCGCGCGACGCCGCCGGCCCCGACGCCCGCGCCGCCACCCTGGACGCCTTCCGCGAGGCGGTGACGGTGCGGCCGGTCCACCGCTCCCGCGTCATTGCGGTGGAGGTGGACAGCCGCGATCCCGTCCGCGCCGCCGCCCTCGCCAATGCGCTGGCCGAGGCCTACCTGACCGCCCAGCTGGAAGCCAAGTTCGAGGCCACCCGCCGCGCCAGCGTCTGGCTCGACGGCCGGCTGGCCTCGCTGCGGGAGGAAGTGCGGCAGGCCGAACTGGCCGCCGCCGACTACCGCAGCCGCCACGGCCTGACGGAAGCGCGCGGCACCGCCCTGACCGGCCAGCAACTGGCGGAGCTGAACAGCCAGCTCATCCTCGCCCGCTCCAAACGGTCGGAGACGGAGGCCCGGCTGGCCGCCATGCGCCAGGCCGCCGACCCGGCGACGGCGCCCGAAGCCCTGGCCTCGCCGCTGGTGCAGAAGCTGAAGGAACAGGAAGCCGCCCTTCTCCGCCGCCAGTCCGAACTGGCGTCGCGCTATGGCGACCGCCACCCGCGCATGATCGACGTGCGGGCGGAGCTGGACGACCTGCGCCGCAAGATCGCCGCCGAGGTGACCGCCCTCGCCAAGGGGCTGGAGAACGAGGTCCGCGCCGCCCGCGCCCGCGAGGACAGCCTCGCCCGCAGCCTGGCCGAGGTGCAGGGCCGCGACGCGGTGGAGGACGCCGCCGCCGTCACCTTGCGCGAACTGGAGCGCGGCGCCGAGGCGAGCCGCCTGATGTACGAGACTTTCCTCGCCCGCTTCAAGGAAACCACCGAACAGCAGAGCCTGCAGGAGCCCGATGCCCGCATCGTCTTCGCCGCCCTGGCGCCGGTGGTGCCGTCGTTCCCGCGCCGGCTGCCGGCCCTGGCGGCGGCGCTGACGGTGTCGCTGGCGGCCGGGGTGGCGCTCGCCTTCCTGCTGGAGCGACTGGACCGCACCCTGCGCACCGCCGCCGACGTTGAAGCCGCCACCGGCCGCCCGCCGCTCGCCCTGGTACCGCTGGCGGCGCGGGGCGGCGTGGTGGCCGACGCCGTGCTCGACGATCCCGCCGCCCCCGCCGCCGAGGCGGTGCGCAGCCTGCGGGCGACGCTGGCGGTCCGCTCGCGGGGCGGGCCGGCGGGGGTGGTGGTGGTCACCTCGTCGCTGCCGGAAGACGGCAAGACCACCCTCGCCCTGTGGCTCGCCCGCGCCTCCGCCCAGGCGGGACGGCGGACGGTGCTGGTGGACGGCGACCTGCGCCGCCCCGCCGTGGCCCAGGCGCTCGGCCTGCCGGCCGGGGCGCCGAAGCGGCTCGACGTGCTGGCCGGCGGTGACCTGGAAGCGGCACTGGCGACCGATGCCCACACGCCCCTGCGGGTGCTGCCCGCCGGCCGCGCCGGGGTGGAGGCGCTGGACATCGCCGAGGCGCCGGCCCTGACCGACCTGCTGGCGGCGCTGAAGGCCCGCTTCGAGGTGGTGGTGGTGGACGCGCCGCCGGTGCTGCCGGTGGCCGACGGCCGCCTGCTGGCCCGCCGCGCCGACCATGTGCTCTATGCCGTGCGCTGGGATTCCACCCGCCGCGAAGCGGCGGCGGAAGGGGTGCGGGCGCTGACCCTGCTGGGGGTGGAGCCGCTGCCGGTGATCACCCGCCTCGATCCTGCCCGCCATGCCCGCTACGGCTACGGCGACACTGCCGCCTCCTACGCCGGCTATGCCTACGGGGACCGCCGGTGGACGGCCTGAGCCGGCGACTGCGGGTGGCGGTGCCGGCCGGGCTGGCGGCGGCGCTGGCCGGGCTGCTCCTCCTGCCGCCGCTGCCGCAGGGGCCGGCGGTGCGGCCGCTGGACGCCTACGGCTGGGCCGCCCTAGCCGCCGACCGCCACGCCACCGGCGGCCCGGCGGCCGAGGTGGCGGCGGCGCTGGTACTGTCCATGCGCGCCGCCCCCACCGACCGGCCGCTGCTGTTCGCCCGCCTGCCACTCGCCGCCACCGCCTGGCCGGCGCTCACCCCGGCGCAACGAGCGGAGGTGACGGCGCAGGTGCGCCTGGCCTGGGCGGTGGACCGCCGCCGGGCACGCGCCGCCCTCCCCGACCCGCTCGGCGCCCGCCTCCTCGCGCGGAGCCTGCTGCCGGTCCCTGAGGGCTGAGATCGGGGCAAGCGGGGGGGGCTAACCACCAAGACACAAAGACACCAAGGGAATGGGGTTCACGGCTGCCTTTAGGTACCCCGCCATAGAAACACTCGTTCCTCACGGTCGCGCCCGCGGAGCACGATCACACCGCTCTCTTGGTGCCTTGGTGCCTTGGTGGTTTTCTTCCGCGGCAGGGTGCCCTGGCAGCGGAGCACGATCACCCCGACCTCTTGGTGTCTTTGTGTCTTGGCGGTTAGCCACCCCTGTGTCCCTACCGAGCCGCACCCGCCCGCCCGCAGCCGGCGCCCACCAGGGTGGCCAGGAGCAGGGCGGACGCCGGGACCTGGGGGCTGAAGTCGGCGAGGGCGTGGAGGGCCGCCGCCGTCAGCGCCCCCAGGCCGGCCGCCGCCGTTGCCGACGGGCTGCGCAGGAGCCGCCAGCCGATCAGCGCCAGGGCCGCCAGCAGCGCGGCGGTGGCCGGCAGGCCCAGTTCCCACGCCAGTTCCAGATACACGTTGTGCGCCTGCGCCCAGGGGTGCAGCAGGGCGCGCGGGCGCCGTTCGGCGAAGGCGTCGGGGAAGGCGCCGAGGCCGATGCCGGTGAGCGGGGCGTCGGCGATGCCCTCCAGCGTCGTCGCCCATACCGTCAGGCGCGGATTGGCGGCGGCATCGGCGGCGGCGAGGCCCAGTCGCGCGCCCACCGGGCTGAGGACGATGGCCGCCGCCAGGGCCGCCACCGCCGCCGCCGCCACCGCCGGGCGGGGTCGCCACAGCCGGCCGGCGGTGACCAGCAGCCCCGCCGCCGCCGCCACGATGCCGGCCCGCGACTGGG
>NZ_BAAAEP010000066.1:0-20353 GCF_039523075.1 Caenispirillum bisanense | reverse complement strand
GGCACGGCGGAGGTCGGCGAGCACGGCCAGATAGGCCGGCCGCCAGTCGGGGGCGATAGAGGATCGCTGTTCAGGATAGCGCTTCATTCCTTGGTCCTCAGAGGAGGCGACCCTGGCCGTCCGGCTCCTTGCCCGGCAGCAAGGTGGGCGGCGAGATCAGCCGCGAGAGTTCGGTACGCGACCGCTCCAGCCAGCGGGCAAACTCCATTACCGGCGAGGCGCAGTTCGTCCACCCGGTCGGCCACCCCAGCAACCACTCGCAGAACCTCGGGTTCAGCCGCCGGCGTGAGGTGCGGTGCATCGGCAAGGATGCGTCGCCAGCGGGGATCGGACGGGCCTGGGGCATGGAGGGGCAGGAGTGCTCCACGAAGTTCTGGAGCTGCTGGCCGCGTAGGCTGCCGGCATTCCTTCGCGCCTGGCTCTCCACCGTGTTCGGCGCCCGGTAGTCGCGCGCCGCTGGCGTGGGCCACTGGCTGGCGGTCTCCGCCAGATCGCGGGATCGTCCGGGATGGCTGAGCCGCCCCAGGTCCATTCCCCGGCTGTCGCCATCCCGTGCCTGCGGCGTCGGCCAGGTCTCCGCCTGTCCCACCAGCGTCGGCCGCTCGGCGCCCTTTTTCCCCGATCCCGCTGATAGGGGTTGCCCTGAGCATTCGCCGTCGTCGGCGTCATCCACAGGCGTTCGGCGTATTCCTGGAGATCCGGGCCGCCGCAACGGGTCCGGTCGGCTCGATTGGAGTTCGGGCCGCCCGTCTTGGTCTTCGGCGTCGGCCAGGATGAACAATCGCTCGCGGCGATGAGACGCGCCTGCTTCCTCCGCGCTGAAGATCCCGCACGCAGCGATGAAACCCAACCCTTCCAGGTCATCGAGGACCTGGCGGAGACCCAGATTGATGTGGTTGGGCACGTTCTCAAGGAAGACGCGCGCCGGCCGCACCTCGCCGATGATGCGGGCGATGTCGGGCCAGAGGTGGCGGGGATCGTCAGCGCCTCGGCGCCGGCCGGCGGCGCTGAACGGCTGGCACGGGTAGCCCGCAGCGAGGATATCCACGCTTCCACGCCAGCATCGGCCATCGAAGGTGCGCAGATCGTCCCAGACAGGAGCGTGATCCAGGGACGCATCCGCCATCCGCGCCACGAGAGTGGCCGCAGCACGGGCTTCCCGTTCGACATAACACACAGCTCGGGCACGGGGCTCGGCGATCCTGAGGGCGAGGTCGAGGCCGCCGGCGCCGGTACAGAGACTGAGGACGGTGAGGTCGTCGGGACGACAGGCGGCATATGGAGCCACATTCACGGGTTCCCTCCCATTCCAGCGCCGCCCTTCCAGGCCGGGTAAGAGCCTCTGTCCAGATCCCGCTGGACAATTCCAGTTCGCTCACAAAAGCGCTCACACCAAGACATACTCCGCCCCATATATTGTTGCCTATGAAATGGGTGAATAGACTTCCGTATAATCTCAGTCATGACTATCTATATATTTCTGAAACCATATTTCTGTCTGCTCTCTTGCTTTCAGTTGCTAAGAGCGGCTCGGGCAGTTACATCAGTTTCATGGTCAGGGAGGCATCATGAGCAGGATTACCCTTGAAGCCCTTCAGAAGGTTGCCCTCGGAATGAGCCATCTCGTCGATCCCCTGCTGCTCGCGGCCTTTGAACTGGAGGAATGGATTGAGCGGACGGATGATGGCGTTGCACTTACCGCCGCCGGAGAACAGAAGATGTTCACCGCTGCCGCACGGGAAGAAACACTCCCGTGGCTGCGGCTGTAACTTCAATCATCACCGCGACCGTCCAAACCAGTCGCGCAGGTCCTCCCACTCGTCATGCACGACAAGCCACGCCTGGAACTCCGCGTGATCGACCTCCAACTGAATGGGATTGATGTGTCGATACACCTCGGAGGACATCAGAGCCGTGCAGATGCCCTCGTAATACGCATCGACCACCTGCCTTTTCGTCGCCATTGCCTTCAGTCCTCCTTGGGGAAGAAAGCGTAGCGACAGCGCTCATCCCAACGCGCGGTGTTGGCACGGCCAAGACATCGGAGCACCCCCGCCTCGGCCGAGCCCATGCGAACAGGGCCATAGTCGCCGTAAAAGGTGATCTCCGTCCCGTCGTCCATCTCCCGTGCCGCGTCATCGACAGTGGCGAGAAAATCTGGATGGTGCATTGCCATCGCCTCCCTCAGCGTCCACGCGGCGCCGGCACGCCGGCGAGGTGGGCGATACGGTCGGCCTGGCCGCCGCGCCCGAGGGCGGTCAGCAGCTCGGCCAGTTCACGGGCCAGCTCGGGCTCTTCGCTCAGGTCCAGGCCACGCAGCTTCTCGCAGGCCTCCGCCAGCGGTTCGGCCAAGCGGCGAACCTCCCGCAAGCGGTGCGCCACGTCGTCGGGGCTGCGGGGGAACCACACCCGGCCGAGCGGGGTGTTCTTCAGCTTCCAGCCGTGTTCGGGCTTGATGCCCAGGCGGTCCAGAGCCCGATCGGCGCCGATCTCGGTGCCGGCGTAGCCGTGGAAGCGACCGCCCTGGAAGACCGGATGGGTCGCCTTGCCCTGCTGGCGCTGGGGGTAGAAGGGCCGGAACAGCGGCCCCTTCAGGTCGACGACGATGAAGCCGTCGCGCACCTGCTTGCCGAAGTGCCACCTGTCGTCGCGGATCGGCTCGAAGTGCGCCCCGGTGATGCGGATGTCGGCAGTCTCGACGATCCAGCGCGTGCGGTCCTCAATTTCGTCCGGCGCCAGGTTCTCTCCTTCCTTGGCCGGCCGGTGCACCTGGTCCACGACAGGCAAGGACCAATCCTCGGTGAGCCTGAGACCATCGGCGGTGCTGATCGCCAGCGAGAAGGTCGCCGTATCCCAGTCCTTCTTGGCCGGGTGGTAGGTCGGGGCCACCACCAGGGCCTCCTTGGCGTCGGCGGCGGCGATGAGGCGATCCGCCAGCTCGGGAGACAGGCTCTTGAAGCTGAGGGCGATGCGGTGGTTCACCTGGCCGCGCTGGGGGCGGACGTCGTGACGGTAGGCGGTGAGCATCATGGTCAGACCTCCTGATCGGCGGCGGAGCCGCGCAGCGTCGTCTCACGGCAGACGATGCGGCCGTGGGGCGTCTGGATGGTGTAGGAGAGGGTTCCGGTGAGCGGGCAGCGGCTGATGCCGACCACCCAGCCGTAGCGCATGGGGCGCCCGAGCACCGTCACCGGCTGGCCGACCTGGTAGGCGGCCGGGGCATCCGCCAGCGGCGCCACCGGCAGGCCGCGCGCCGCGCGAGCGGCCTGGAGATTGATGATGGTGGCGGGGCGGTTCATCGGAGTGCTCCCTTGCTCATTCGATACCTGAGGTATAACATGGCGCAGACCATATTGCAATACCTGAGGTATCATTTCATGACCAGTGAGCAAGTCCGGGCGGCCAGAATGCTGCTTCGGTGGGAGCAAAAGGACCTCGCCGAGCGGGCTGGAGTCTCCCTGCCCTCGATCAAGCGTCTGGAAACTCAACCGGGGCCACTGAAGGCGCACGCGGGAACGATCCGCGCCCTTCAGACGGCCTTCGAGGACGCGGGCGTCGAATTCATTGCGGAGGGAGAGACTAGCGCCGGCGCCGGCGCTGGCGTGCGCCTGAAAGCTGGAGCCTGAGGAGCGAGGGCGGGTCATCAACCTTCTCCCCCGATGTCAGGTTCGACAGTGATCTTCCAGCGCCGCCCGTCGACGACGACGGAGCGCACGGCCTTTTCCTGTCGTCCCCTCGGCGCGCCCCTGGGCGCGACACTCTGCCGCGCCTGCCGAGCCGCTTCTGCCTCGGCGGCATCTGGCCCGTGGATCCGCGCGATCTCGTCCAGCGACAACGACCGCTGTCCCCGGCTCATCAGCAACACCTGGTGCTCGCGGACGGTCAGCGTGTTGACCTGGAGGCCGGAGCAGCGCCCGGCCTCGGCGTCGTCGCGTGTCCACCGGGGCTGATCGACGACGGGCGGCATAGGGGGCGGTCGCTCGGTCATGATCCACGCCCTCCGTCAACCAGGCGCCGCAGGCTGTGATGCACCGTGTCGGCCAGCTTGGGATGGCGGAGCATGGAGCGCAGATAGCCGGCCCGCCGCTTTACCCCCTGTCGTTCCATCACCACCACGGCAGCGGCCAGCGCCGCCCATCCATGCCGGGCCAGGGCATCGGTCCAGATCCCGCTGGGCAACCCCAGCTCGCGCACGAAAACGCCCACGGCCATCGTCAGCCGGCTCAGGGCCGGCCCCGGTGGTCGTGGGCGTTGCAACTCGATCAGGTCATGGGGCGAGAGACGCCCCTGGAGAGCGGGTGAGGCGTGGAGCATGAGGCTCACCAGCTCGTCGACGGCGCCCGCTTCGGCACCCTGTACAGGAGCCGAAGGCTTGGGATTTCCACTGTAGGATTTCAGGGGGACAAATTTGTCCTCCCTGCCGGACTCAGGTGTCCGGCTGTCGGCGCCAACATCATCGCGTTCGGCATCGGCCTGGCGCCGGGCTTCCCGGCCCTCTTCCGCCACCCAGTCGACGGCGCGCCGCAGATCGGCCAGCCGCGCTGCCACAGGCGCCAGGTCAATACCAGCTTCGGGTCGGCTGCGGCGGTTGCTGGCGGTGTAGCGGCGGACGATCCAGTGATTGGCCTCCAGGAGGCTCAACAAGCGGCGGATGCCGCGCTCACAGGTGCCCATCATGGCAGCCAGCCGGGCGTTGCTCGGCACCACCCGCAGCCTGCCAAGTCGCCATCTGTCGTCACCGTGGACGTGTTCGACCAGGAGCGCCAGCAAATGGACCGCTGCCGGTGTCAGGGCCGGCGTGAGCACCTTCACGCCGCGCAGGACCAGGCCGGTCACCGAGGCCGTCGTGACACCTGGCGCGCGAGCCTGGCGGGCCGATACCTCAAGTTGTGGGTAAGTCTCCGTGCGCCGGGCGATGCCGGCAGGACATGAGATTGATTTCATGCATGATTTCGGCTTCAACCCGGGACGGCTTGATGCTTGACAACAGCCGTCCTTCGCGTAGAATTGGCCCACTTGGAAAGAGTTGGGCGTGTCCTACACGTCAGAGACCCCGCAGTTGGCGCTGCGGGGTTTCGTCTTTTTGGGTTGGTGTGTTTGCCGCCTCCTGGGTTGAGGCGTGCGACCCCTAACATTTTCGCTTGCGCGAAAACCCGGACATCCTGTATACCTACTCGTGGACAGGGTGTCTGGGGGTTGGTTGCGGGGGCAGGATTTGAACCTGCGACCTTCAGGTTATGAGCCTCACAGGAAGCCCGCGCAAACCAGCAGAAACCCTAGCCTTTCCCCTTTCCGTGTGCCGTTGGTGTGCCATCTCGCTCGGAAGCGGTTAGCGCCTGTGCCCGAGCAAGGAAATCGGCCTGCCGGACTCGTCCTCCGCCAAGGAAAGCCCGGCAAGGATTTCCTTGGTGGTGCGGATGAGGTCGTTTACCGGGTGCCCGGCCACATAGTCCTCGGGGTCGATTTGCTCCAGCAAACAAGCGGCTTTCACCGCCAGCCCCAAGAAGCTCAAGCCCCGGCGACTATACAATTCCCGCCACACAGGAGTCACCTCGGCCTCCCAGAATTGCTCCGCCTCCTTTTCCTGGGCGTCGATCTCATCAAGCACGGCAAGGCGTTCTTCCCGCGCAAGGTATTCCCGCCAGAGCGCGAGGAGTTCCCTGTCGCAGTCCGGCGCGTTATCGACAATCTGCGCCTCCAGCGCGACCGACGACATGGCGCGGCTGGTCAAATCGTGATGCTTACCCATGTCGCGCCTCACTTCTTCTTGCTGGTGTTGAACAGCCGTGACTCGATCTCGGCCATGCCCCGCTGGTGGTCCTCCTTCGGGAACAAGTGGCCGTACCTCTGCATTGTCATGGCATAGTCGGCATGGCCTGCCCACACCATGATCTCCTTCACGTTGAACCCCTGCTCGATCCAGAGGCTGACCGCGAAGTGCCGCAGGTCGTGCCAGCGGAACCGGCGCACCTTGGGATGCTTCGCCGGGTCCTCCTTGTGGAGGGCTTCCAGCTTGTCGAGCAGCGGGTAGAAGTCGCGGTGCAGAATGTTGGCATGGGACTGCACACCGCCCCGGATATCCGCCTTCTCTTGCCCTTCCTCGGGCTTGTTGCCCTTGGACCACTGGTTGGGCTGGGGGATGGTGTTGGCCGGAAACACGAGTTCGTCGGCGCGCACGATGCGGTCGCCCCGCCACGCCTTCAAGGTGTTCAAGACCATGGGACCGGCGGGCACATCACGCCGCCCGGCCGAGGACTTCGGTTCCCCCACCACGTTGCGGAAATCCGCCCGGCGACGAACCCGGATTACGCGCTCCTCGAAATCAATGTCGCCCCACTGCAAGGCCCGCTGCTCGCTGGCGCGCAGTCCACACAGGGCTGCCACGGTCAAGTAAGGGCGGAAGCGCCCCGAGGCCGCCTCAATGGCCGCCGTGACCTCCACTTTGGAGGGCACATGGATCACCTCGTCCACCCGGCTGTCGTCCAGCACCTCGACCCCGGCGACGGGGTTGGTGGCAAGCAGGTCGTCGTGGATGGCGTGCTTCACCACCAGCCGCAACGTCTTCAGCACCCGGCGGGTCTTGGAGACCGAATTGCCGTCCTGCAGCAACCGGTCACGGAAGTCGCGCACCGCCTTCGCGGTCAAGAGGTTGAGCTTGACGTGACCGACACCGCGCTCCGCCAGGATGAAGCGGCGAACGTCGTTGCGGTACCCCACGATGGTCGCCGCCTCCATCCGCTGGCCCCGTTCCTGGCGGGTCTCGCAGCTTTCCAACCACGCCTCGGCGACCTCCTTGACGGTGACCTTGCTGGCGTCGGGCCGGTAGGTGCCGTTCCCGATCTGCGTCACCACCTCGGCCATGAACTTGTCGGCCTGCTTCTTGGTGGTGAACTGCTTGCGCTGGCGGCCACCGTGCTGGTCAACGAAATCGACCTGCCATGCCGATTTCTTCTCGCCCTTGGCGGTGACCCATTCGCGTTTCTTGACCGTCGCCATGGTCAGACCTCCGCGCGCGAGTCGAGGGCAGTGGAGAACAGGTCGAGCAAAGCGGACTCGATCAACTGGTAGTCCCTCAGATCCTCCAAGCATTCGGTGGTGTGCTCGTCCCACCGCCGCAGCCGCCAGACGGCCAGCCGCAGCTTTTCGGCCGCGAGGACCACCCCGCCCCGCTGCCGGATAAGGCTGTCGGTCATCGCGTCCTCGGCCGCGTCGAACGCCGCCCAATCCTCATCGGGGGCATCCTCGCCCAGGGTGGAGGTCATGATGTGGCGAACGACAGGGTTGTGAGCGTTGGTGCCGTCCATCAGCACGGCCAGTGCGTTACCCTCTTCGGAAATGTTGACAACACCCTGCCTGGGGGTGTCAGTGTTTTCCTTGACCTGATCCATGATGGCGTCCTTAGGCATAGGGGACCTCATTGGTTTGGGTTGCACGGCCGGTTGGGTGTTGGCGCACCCTTCCGGCCATTTGCATTTGCAGCTTCCCACCTCGGGAATTCCTCCAAATGCTCCATGCTAGTTTTTCTAAGATCGGACTTGCTGTCAAGCTCGATCTTAGCTAAGGTGCCATGGAGTTTCGTTGGAGGATAAACCTATGGCTTTCCCTGCTGATCTTGCGCGGGCAGCAAGCGACGCGTTCGGAATTCCCGAACCGACCACCCGCCAAATTCACCGCACCCTTCAACCGGAGGGACTGATTGCCTCTGGCGGGCGCGGGCGAAGCGCCGCCAAGATGGGGGTTGGAGACGTGGCGAGCATGACCTACGGGTGCATGTGGTGGCCCGCGCCGATCACCGTGGCCCCCCAGTATGTGGCCGCCTGCCACACACTGGTCGCCGCCCGCGTCCCTATGGTGGACATCCCGGTGAACACCAACTGGGATGAATTCCAGGAATGTCGAACGTCCAAGTGGCCCGCCGAAATTGACGGTGCCCTGTTGCGCATTCCCGGCCTCGCCACACTGCCCGAAGGACATTCGTTGTCTGCGGCCTTGGACGCCGTTCTTTCCTTCCTTGCGGAAAATCCGGCCCCCTGGGATGGCACCCGCTACACGATTGTAGAGTTGCATCTCTACAGCCCCCTGCCGAAGGCCCGCCTCGTGCTGGAATGCTGGGACACGGAGAGCTGGGCGCGCCAGCGGCATCAGGTCGCCTATTTCCTTCCCGACCTCGCCTCGCTGGTACATTCCAGCCTTGAATTCGAGGTTCGTTCCATGGAAGTCGGTACGGAGAAGTATCCCTGGGCTGTCGGCAAAGCTAGCCGACGGGCAACCGCATCACTCCGCGAGCTTTCCATCATCGCGGACACGCTGAACAAGTAATAACGGGAACAACACGAAAGGCTAAGCCGCGCCCCATTGGGCGTGAACGGAGGAGTCTTGCCAAATGACCGAACTGAATAGCCGCTCACAAGAAAATGTTGCCGCCGACATGCTGTATGGCCTGAAGGCCATCGCCCTCGAAATCCTGGGCGACGACGGCCCGGACGCGGTGCGGAAAATCCGGTACCGGACCAGCACCACCGACATCCCCGTTTTTCGGATGAACGGCACCGTATGTGCCCGCCGTTCGTCTTTGTGGGAGTGGGTCGCCAAGCTGGAAGCCGCCGCCAGGGAAAAGCGGTAACGGAGGCCAGTCATGGAGGGAGGCGACCTGCGGCAGGCGGTACAGGCCATTGAGGCCATCCGCCAGTCCGTCCCGGACCTCGGCTGGCACGGCTTCGGCGGTGGCGTATTCCCCCGCCAGACCAGAACGAAGGACCTCGCCGAATTTCGCTCGGACATGACGGCACCCGGCCAGGTGGAAGAATTCCGGCGGGCAGTCGAATTCCTGCAGGCCGTGTCCCGGACCAAGAAGCCGAACCGCCGCCGTTCCAGTTACACCTGGAAGGACATCGCTGCTCGCTGGTATGCGCAGCGCCACCCCGGCGAGGACAGCTATATCTCCAACGGCATGCTGATCGCAGCGGCGCTGGCGCTCGGGTTCCAGGTGATCCCTATCGACGGCGGCCCCAACGCCTGGATCAACATCGCGGACTCGGCTCGTCATGTCTAAGTATGTTGACACCAGCAAGATCAAGGCCGCCGTAAAGGGCCGCGAGGGCGACGTTCTCGACGCCTTGGGCATCGAGTGGCGGGCAACCGACCCAATCAAATGCCCCTATGGCGATCATGATGGCGACGGCCCGACATGGCGCTGGGAAGGGAAGAAGCGGCGCGCCACCTGTACCTGCATCGGCTCACGGCGCGATGATGGAAAGACCCACGATATCCTCCGCGTCGTTTCGCTCGCGCGAGGGTGCAGCTTCGCCGCCGCAAAGTTGTGGGTCGCCGAAGTCATCGGCCGCACCGACCTGATCCAAGAGGCTGGCTTCGGCGAGCAGGCAATCCGCGATGCCGACGCCGAGGGGACGGTATGGGAACCGGACGACGGCGACGAAGACGCCGAGCTTGCCCAGATACGGGCGACCTATCCATTGCCCGCCCTCGACCGTTTGACGCTGGACTACCGGCGGACGCGGGCCGGGGTGATCAAGGTCCATCGGGTCACCAGCTACACCGATCCCGAGACGGACGAGAAGCGCCGCCGATACACCCCCGTCGCCACCCCGTTCGGCGTTCCCGCCCGGCTCCGCTATGCCGACCGCGCCGACGCCTACGGCATCCGCGTGACGGTGCAGGACATGAGCGGCAAGCCCCGCGCCTTGGACTTCGATCGCGCGGCGTTGGCGAAGAACGGCGGTGCCGAGATCAGGGCGGAAATGCTCGCAGCGGGCCTACGCCCCGAAGAGGACGGCGAAACCATCGCCGTGCAGTGCTTGAAGGCCGCCGCCCCTACCGAAGAGATCGTCGTCATGCGGCGGCCCGGCTGGCAGGAAATCGCAGGCCAGGCCGCCCCGGTGTTCATCTGCCCCGACGGCACGGTTCTTGGCACCGCCCAAGGCACCAAACTGGAACTCGCCGCCTCGGCCAGGATGCCCGAGGACGTGGCCGCCAGCGGCACCCTGGACGGCTGGACCGCCGCCATCGACGCTGCACTCTCGGCCACCGATACTCCGCACTGGACGCTTTCCATTGCCGCCGGGTTCGTCGGGCCGGTGATTTCGCTGACCGGCCTCGACACCTCGGGCATCAACCTTTCCGGCCTCTCCTCCTCTGGCAAGAGCACCGGCCAGAAGCTGGCAGTGTCGGCGTGGTCAACGCCGGATGTCCGTCGCCCCGGCCTGTCGCAATCCGCCCGCGCCACGGCGAACGCGGTCGAGGCCCTGGCCTACCGAGCTACCGGCACCGTGCTCTCGCTGGACGAACTGGCCCACGTCCCCGGCAAGACGGTGGGCGAGATGATCTACACCATCGCGGGCGGCGTGGGGAAAAGTCGGATGACGGCCGAGGCGACCATGCGCCAGAGCTACGCATGGTCCACATTCGCCGTGATGTCCGGGGAATGCTCCCTTGAGGAGAAGATCAGGAGCGACGGCGGCGACTGGATGCCCGGCATGGCGGTGCGCATCGCCGACGTGGACGTGACCGACATCAACAGATCCGTGGACGCGGCCACCATGAGCAAGATCGCCCAGGTCGAGCACCACTTCGGCCATGCCGGTCCCGCCTTCGTCCGTGCTCTGATCGCCAAGGGCGTCCACCTGCAGGCGACGGCGCTTCGCCAGAAGGTGCTGGACACAGCCAAGGCCCTGGCGGGCGGCGACGGCGTGGACAGCGCCATCATTCGTGCCGCGCAGCCGTTCGCCCTTCTCTATGTGGCGGGCACCATGGCAAAGGACCTGGGCATCCTGCCAGGCACCGCGCAAATCAAGGCCGCCGTGCGCTGGGCCTGGGCGCGGTTCCAGGCATCGTCGGACAACACCCTCGACCCCGAGGCCAAGGCCATCACCAACCTGCGGAACTGGATTGCGGGGCGCTGGGACGTGTCGATCAAGGACGTGTACGGCGAGCATGTACGCGGCGGCCCGGTGGCGGTCGGGTGGTACGACACGGCCACGATCTACATCCTGAAGGAGCACATCCTCGAAGCCACCGGCCGAGCCTTGAAGGAAGCCCAGATCGGCAAGACGCTGGACCGGCGCGGGCTGATCGCCAAGAAGGACCACAGCCGATATTACACGCGGTTCGTCCCCGTCATCGGGCACGCCACCGTCTACGCCCTCCCCCGCGATCAATTCGGGCGCACCGCGCCAGCGCCCCGCCAGTACGGCACACAGTACGAGGACGAACCGGCATGGGCGTAGGGGCACCGACCATCTTTCCCGCCATTCACGGGCCATTTGACGGCTTGCGTCGGAACGCACCCCCGGCGGCCCCGGTGCGCCATTTGCCAAATTTGCCATCATTCGCCAAGCGCACATCGCGGATGGCAACTGCCAAGGCATTGATCGGAAAGGAATTTGCCACGCTTGCCAAATTTGCCACGCCGCAGAGGCGACCACGGAGAGAGGCGGGCGCGTGCGCGATGCGGGCGCGCGCACGAGTATCATTCCTTCATGGCAAATTTGGCAAACGTGGCAAATCGCTTGCAGAACAAGGGGATGCATTTGCCAAACCCAGGATCGCCAATGGCAAATTTGGCAAATCGTGGCAAATGGCCTCGGGCACCGGCCCCGGCATCAGCAAGGAGGGGATCATATGATGAAAATCGGCTTCCGCTTCGATAACCGCGAAGCGATCCGGCAGCTAAGACAACTGCCGAAACAAACCCAGTTCGCGGTCGCCCTGGCACTGACCAGGACGGCGAAGGACGCCCAGGCCGAAGTAATCAAGAGCCTCGGCCAGAAGTTCACCATCAGGACCGCTTGGGTCTCGAAGGGCATCCGCATCAAACCCGCTACCAAACAGAAGCTCGAAGCTGTCGTCTTCTCCAAGGATGACTTCATGGCGCTCCAGGAGACCGGCGGCGAGAAGACCGCACGGGACGGAAAGGCCATCGCCCGCCCCTATGGCGCACGCAAGAAAGCGGGGGCCGTCACTCGGCCTTCCAAGTGGCCGGGCCAAATGCTCACCCAACCGAGCTTTTTCCTCGGCCCCATCTCGACGCAGGGCAAGTACGCCACGGCGGAAACCGCGTCAAGGGCAGGCGGCCCCGCCCGCTTCGCCAAGCGGTCGCCACACAACATCCACAGCCCCAAGCGCTTCTCCCGATCCCAGTTCATGTTCAGGGGCTACGGTCAGGTGCCGATGGTGGTGTGGCTGCGGGACGGAGCCAAGACCATCCCCACCAAGGGCCGGTACAAGGGGATGAAGAAGAGGAACGGGGAACCCATCAAACGCCAGCCAATCAAACTCATGTGGGTGCTGGACGACAGCGTTCCCGTGAAGCCCCGCTTCGAGATGAGAAAGACCGTAGAGGAAACGGCGCTCGACAACTTCGCCCTCCACTTCCAGAAGGCGCTGGTCGAAGCATTGAAGACGGAGAGGTAGGCCCGCTGTAGGTACTTCCGCCGTAAAAACCTGCGGGTGCCGCGCGAGCGCGTGAGTTTTTTAGTCTAGGGGTCTAAAAATGGCTAAAAGTGAAAACTTTAGTCTCCCAGGAATAGGAGAAGAAGATCAGCGGAGCGAGAAGCGAATTGACTTCGCCAAGCGCGTTGGTCTTTCCCCTGGACGCATCACCCAACTTGTTAACAACGGCATGCCGACTCTGCCCAATGGCCGCATCCCTATTGCGGAGGCACTGGCCTGGATGGAGGCCAATCTCGACCAAACCCGCCGGGGCGGCAAGCCGCCGCCTGCGTCCGTCCAGGACCCCGCTATTGCCGTGCCCAGTGGTGACGCTCCGAGCCTCGTGCAGATCAAGACCCAGCACGAGCGCGCCAAACTGATCGCCCTGAAGCAGCGCATCCAGAAGGAAGCCGGGCAATTGGTGAACAGGGAGGAAGTGGAGCGGGCCATCGCCGCCAGGGCAAAGGCCGAACGGGAGGCACTGGTGGCCTGGGGCCTTCGCGCATCGGCAGTCATCGCGGCTGAGGTTGGGTGCGATCCTGGCGCGCTTCACATCGTGCTCGACCGGGAAATCCATGAACACCTGGAGGCCATGTCCCAGATGGAATTGCTGGAGGGTGAATTTTCATGACCAACGATGGACGCTGGGCCGTGGACATCTGGCGGGCGGCGATGGCCCCGGAGCCTCGCCTGAAGGTGTCTGAATGGGCAGACCGGCACCGCATCCTTCCCCGACACTCAGCGGAGCCGGGACCGTGGCGCACATCCCGCGTCCCCTACCTGCGGGAGATCATGGACGCGCTTAGCGTGTCCTCCCCCGTCGAGAGGGTGGTGGTGATGGCCGGTGCCCAGGTCGGCAAGACCGAGGCGGGCCTCAACTGGATCGGCTACTGCATCGCCCATGCACCAGGCCCGATGCTGTTGGTGCAGCCCAGCGCCGACATGATCCGCCGCAACACCATGCAGCGCATCGACCCCATGATCGAATGCTGCCCGACCATCCGTAACAAGGTTGTGGAGCAGAAGGGGCGCGAGGCGGGCAACACCATGTCCCACAAGGAATTCCCCGGCGGTGCGCTGATGATGACCACCGCAGGCTCGGGCACCGGCCTGCGAAGCAGCGCCGTCCGATACCTGTTCATGGACGAGGTGGATGCCTATCCGTTCAGCGTGGACGACGAAGGCGATCCGGTGTCTCTGGCGACCCAACGCACCGTCACCTTCAGGGGCAGGCGGAAAATCTACCTGTGCAGCACGCCGACGGTGAAGGGTCTCAGCCGCATCGAGGCCGCCTTCTTCGAGAGCGACCAGCGATACTTCCACGTGCCGTGCCCGGCCTGCGGGGAATTCGCCCCCATCGAATGGGCGCAGATCAGGTGGCCGGAGGGGCACCGGGAGCGCGCCTACCGCGTCTGCCCGGCTTGCGGCGGGGTCGCCGAGGAGCGCGATAAGTTCCGCATGCTCGCAGGCGGCAGATGGGTTGCCACGACAGAGGGCGACGGCCGCACCGCTGGGTTCCGCATCTCCACCCTGTACTCGCCATTCGAGACCTGGGGAGAGGTGGCCGCCGAGCACGGCCGCGCCACGGATGATCCGGCTCGCCTCCAGACGTGGGTGAACAACAAGCTGGCGGAGACTTGGGAGGACCAAGGCGGGGAGGCGGTAGACGCCGATCCGTTGATGGACCGCCGCGAGGATTGGGGAGACACCCTGCCCGCCGCCGTCGCCCTGCTGACGGCCGGGGTGGACGTTCAAGGCGACCGCCTGGAGGTGCAGGTTATCGGTTGGGGCCAGGATGAGGAATGCTGGTCGGTGGATTACCGCATCATCTGGGGCGACCCGTCCGGCCCCCGCGTCTGGGACGACCTCGACGCTTTCCTTCAGACCACCTATCAGCACAGCCGCAACGTCGATGACATGGGCATTCGGGCGACCTGCCTGGATACCGGCGGCCACCACACCAAGACGGCCTACGAGTTCTGCCGGATCCGGTTCGCCCGCCGGGTGTGGGCGATCAAAGGGCGGGGCGGCCCCGGCGTTCCCGTGTGGCCTCGCCGCCCTTCCAAGGGCAAGGGTAACATGCCGTTGTTCATCGTCGGCGTGGACGCGGTGAAGGATTCCATCTACGCGCGCCTCCGCAAGACGGAAGCCGGGCCGGGGACCATCCATTTCCCGGCTGGCCGTGAAGCCCAATACTTCGCCCAATTGACGGCGGAGAAGGTCATCACGCGGTACAGCAAGGGCCGTCCGCAGCGCCTCTGGGTGCCCAAGCGGGATGGCGAGCGGAACGAGGCCCTGGACACCTTCGTGTACGCCACAGCCGCCCTGCATGGGCTGATGGCGGCAGGCCTCCAGTTGAACCGCGAGGCGACGGCCCTCCTGGACGCCCCGATGCGCGATGCGGTTGCCCCCGGCACCCCGCCGAAAAGCCTCGCGCGCCCCACCTACGTCATCAAGAAAAATTCATACCTGCGGCGATGATTGCGCAACAAATGCAGACAAATTGAGACAAGCAACAACGCAAGCAGCCAAAACAAGCAAATGCGCACCATTATTTCCCGTTGACCTAAGAACATCCATCAATCAAGCATTGGCACATCATCTCAACGTGAGCCGCACAATGCTTGAGAAGATCAGAATTTGGCTTGGAAAAAGCGAACGCCGGAGCTTCGAGGCCGGTGGCACGGGGAGACGTTGGAACAAGGCAGGCAAGATGGAGAGCCTCAATGCTTCCATCCTGGCCGAGTCCACGGTCGCCGCTCGGCGCGCCAGCTATTATTGCCGCAACAATTCGTGGGTGACCTCTGCCGTTCAAGCCATTGTGGCGAATGCGGTGGGATGCGGCATCAAGCCGCGCTCGAAACACCCCAACCCGGCCGTCCGTGACGCGCTTCATGTCCTGTGGAACCGTTGGACGGACGAGGCCGATGCGGCAGGTCTCGCCGACTTCTACGGCCTCCAGGCCATGGCCGTCCGGGCGATGGTGGAGACGGGCGAGGTATTCGCCCGTCTCCGCGCACGCCGGAACGAGGACATGCGTTCCGTTCCCCTTCAGGTCGAACTGATCGACCGTGAGCAAGTCCCCCTCGACCGCGTTACGGAACTCTCCGGTGGCACGCGCATCCGCGCCGGGATCGAGTTCGACGCCATCGGCCGCCGGGTCGCATACCACGTTCTCAAGGCCCGCCCCGGCGATCCCTTCGCCCCCTTGACCGGCAACGGGTATGACACCACCCGAGTCCCGGCGGCCGACATCATCCATCTGTTCCAGCCTCTGGCCCCCGGCCAACTTCGCGGCATTACCTGGCTGTCACCCGTGCTGCTGCGGTTGCACGAGTTGGAGCAGTATGAAGACGCGACGGTGGTCAAAGCGAAGATCGCCAACCTGTTTACGGGCTTTCTGCGCGACCCAGGTGGCGATGCCGGTGGTCAAGCGGCTGCCGCATCCCTTACCAACAACATCCTTCAGCTTGACCTGGAACCCGGCGAAATTTTCCCCTTGCCGCCCGGCACTGACATCACCTTCAGCGATCCAATCGACACCGAAGATTACGGGACCTTTGTCAAGAACCATCTGCGCGGAATTGCATCTGGACTCGGTGTGCCCTATGAGGCGGTGAGTGGCGACCTGGAAGGCGTCAACTATTCTTCGATCCGCGCGGGCCTCGTCGAGTTCCGCCGCCGGGTCGAGCAGCTTCAGCACAACGTCATCGCCTACCAATTCTGCCGCCCGATCTGGGAGCGGTTCGTGACTGTGGCCGTGCTCTCGGGTGCCCTGCCCGCGCGGGACTTCGAGGCCAATCCTGCGCCCTACCTGAGCGTCGAATGGCTGCCGCCGCGCTTCGAGTACGTGGACCCCAAGAAGGATGTGGAGGCCGAAATCCTGGCGGTGAAAAGCGGCCTGAAGTCACGGTCGCAGTCCATCGCCGAACGCGGATACGACGCCGAGCAGGTGGACGCGGAGATCGCCGCCGAACGCCAGCGCGCCGAGGCCATGGGGCTATCCTTCGAGTCCCTGCCCACCTCCCAGGCCGCCACGCCCGCCGAGGAGGACGCCAATGCCTGACACCTTTTTCCGCGCCGCCGCCGTCACCCCCCAGACCGTCAACGAGGATGATCGGACGGTGCAGGTAGTCTGGTCCACCGGAGCCGCCGTACAGCGCGCCGACTTCGATGGCCCCTTCTCGGAGGTGCTGTCTCTCGACCCCAAGCACGTCAACCTGGAACGGCTGATCGGCGCAAGCGTGCTCGACGCCCACCAGCAGGGGCAGGTGCGGAACGTGCTCGGGGTGGTGCTCGACGCCAAGGTGGACGGCAACTTGGGCATCGGCACCGTCAAATTCTCCGCCCGCCCCGACGTACAGCCGATCTGGGAAGACGTGAAAGCGGGCATCCTGCGGCACATCAGCGTCGGCTACTCGGTCGAACGGTGGGCCGATACCAGCGATCCGGCTACCGGCGGGCGCGTGCGCACCGCCATCGCCTGGACACCCATCGAACTGTCCTTTGTTCCGACGCCAGCCGATCCTGGCGCTACCGTGAGGAGTAACACCATGCCGGACGGCAATACCTTCAAGCCCTGCGAGGGCTGCAAGACCCCCAACGGCTGCCAGAAGCTGGGCGGCTGTGTCACCGAGGCGGAAGCCAATCAGGGCACCGACGACCAGGGTGATGGCGGTTCCGGCGGCGGTGACAGCGGCACCCGCAGCGCCCCGCCCGTCTCCACGCGCGCCGAGATCAACCAGCAGATCCGCAGCATCGCCCGCACCGCTGGCCTGCCCACCTCGTTCGCCGACAGCCTAATCGACCGCAACGCGACCGTGGATCAGGCTCGGGCATCGGTCTTCGCCGAGATGGAGCGACGCAGCGGCGGCGACATCCGCACCGAACAGCCGCGCGTCGAATGGCTGGGCAGTCACGATGACCCGAGCATCCGCGCCGCGCGGATGGGCGAGGCCATGTATGCCCGCCTCAATCCCCAGCACCAGCTTTCCCAGGAGGCCCGCCAGTACGCCTACGCCACCCCGGCGGAAATGGCGCGGGAGCTTCTGACCCTGCGGGGCATCTCCATTACCGGCATGTCCCCGGCGGCAATCATCACCCGCGCCCTGCACAGCACCTCCGACTTCTCCGTAATCGTCGGCGACACCATCAACCGCACCCTGCGGCAGGCGTACCAGGCGGCCCCCTCCGGCCTCAAGCGCATCGGCCGTCAGACCACGGCCAGCGACTTCCGCACCAAGACGGCAGTCATGCTGGGCGAGGCCCCGGTGCTGGAGCGGCTGGACGAGACCGGCGAGATCAAGTCGGGCACCATGGCCGAGGCGAAGGAGTCCTACAAGGTCGAGACCTTCGCCAAGAAGATCGGCATCTCCCGGCAGGTGCTGGTCAACGACGACCTGGGGGCGTTCGCCGACCTCGCCCGCCGTTTCGGGCAGGCCGCAGTCGAGACCGAAGCCCGCCTGCTGGTGTCGCTGGTCGAGGCGAACAGCGGCAACGGCCCCTCCATGGATGATGGCAACCCCCTGTTCCATGCGTCGCACGCCAACAAGGCCGGAACTGGCACGGCGATTGCCGACGCCAGTCTTACCGAGGCCCGCCTTGCCATCCGCACGCAGAAGGGCCTCAGCGGTGCGGTCATCAGCGCCACGCCGAAGTTCCTGATCGTGCCGCCCTCCCTGGAAACGCTGGCCGAGAAGTGGCTCGCCAGCATCAACCCGGCCATGGCCGACGACGTGAACCCCCACGCGGGCAAGCTGTCGCTGGTGGTCGAACCGCGCCTGACCAGCGCCACCCGCTGGTACGTCGCCGCCGATCCGGCGGAAATCGACGGCCTGGAATTCGCCTACCTTGCCGGGGAAAACGGCCCGCAGGTCGAAAGCAAGAGCGGCTGGGACGTGGACGGCGTGGAGGTTCGCGTGATGCTGGACTTCGGCGCGGGCTTCGTGGACTGGCGCTCCTGGTTCATGAACCCCGGCGCGTAAGGCCATGACCGACCTCGCCACCCTCCAGGCCCAGCGCCAGAAACTGGCGGAAGCGCGTGCCACCGGCATGCGCACCGTCCAGTACGGCGACAAGAAGGTGGAATACAGGACCGACGCGGAACTTCGGGCCGCCTTGGACGACCTGGACCGACAAATCGCACAGGCGAGCGGCAAGCGCGTTCTGCGCATCCGCGTCGCTTCATCGAAAGGATTGTAAGCCATGAAGAACTTCGTGCAGCCGGGCAATACCCTGTCCGTCATCGCGCCGACCGGCGGTGTCACCAGCGGCGCTGGCGTGCTGATCGGCAACCTCTTCGGCATCGCCGCCGCCAGCGCGACCGAGGGCACCTCCGTTTCGCTGACCACGGTTGGCGTCTTCGACCTCCCCAAGCTGGGCACCGACACCATCGACCAGGGGCAGCGCGTCTACTGGGACGCGGCCAACGCCCACATCACCGAGGCCAGCACCGGCAACTACCCGGTTGGCATCGCCAGCGAAGCCGCTGGCAACGGCACCACCAGCGTGCGGGTGCGCCTCGACGGAATTTCGACCGCTCCGGCGGCGTAGCGAGTTCCGTGGCGACAGACGGCCAGGTGGCGTTCGCGCCTGGGAACTGAAGATTGCCTTCTACAAGTAAGCGGTACGTTGGGGAAGGGGCACCAAACGTCGATGGTGCCCCTTTCTCGTTCCCAGGGTCCACGCGACCTAGCTACGGCAGTCCCGTACGCGCCCTTGCACACTCTCCGGCATTGCCGTACATTGGCGGGATGCAGATCGACTTCGACCCTGACAAGGATGCCGCCAACCAGGAGAAGCATGGCGTCTCCCTGTCCTTTGGAGCCGAGGTGCTGTCAGACGCCAACCGCCTGGATATCCTCGATGTCCGCTTCGACTATGCCGAGGAGCGGTTCGTCACCTACGGAATGGTCGATGGGCGGGTGTGGGTCTGTGTGTTCACCCTGCGCGGTGAAGTTCACCGCATCATCAGCGTGAGGAAGGCCAATGACCGCGAAACACGACGCTACCACGACACCCCCCGTTGAGCCGGATGCCGATGCACCGCTGACCGATGACGAGTTCGAGCGCGGCCACGGGGCCATGCTGGCCCGCCGGGCGCGTGCGGCCACCGGCCTGTCTCAGAACGCCTTCTCGGAACGCTTCGGCATTCCCACCGGCTCCCTGCGCGATTGGGAGCAGGGCCGCCGGGCACCGGACGCCGCCGCACAAAGCTATCTGCGAGTCATCGCCAGGATGCCCGAGGCGGTGGCAAAGGCCCTCCACGACGCGGCCTGACGCCGCCCAGGGGAGGTAAGCCATGCAGATCCTCTTCGCCCTGCTGCTGGCGGTCGGTCACGGCATCATGTTCACACTGGCCCTTGATCAGGGGTTCTGGCCCGCCGTCCTGGCAACGGCCCTTGGGGGCTGGATCGTCTCCTTGATCCTGATCCTGGTGATCGGCCTTCCTGCCGGGGCCGTCATCGGCTTCGTCAGCGGCCTTCGTGGAACGAATTTGTTGACGCCGGCAGATGCGGCCTCGCCGCCGGTCATTCACCGGCCGTCGCCCCGCCGGTCCCCCTCATTGTTGACAACCTTCGTCATCGGCCTGCTGGTCGGGTCCTGGCTCGGCGGCGGGGACGAATGTTGACAAGGTTTTCCTTGCCCCCCAAGGAGAACAGGTTGTCAACATTGGGGCGCGGGCATGTGCCGCGCGTGTGACATGATGAAGCCTGACGCTTTTTGTCGCTCCTTGACCATCACTGTAACCCATTGGCACAGCTTGTCTTTTCTCGAAGCGCCCGAAAAAACGTGACACATGAAAAAGCCCCGCCGAAGCGGGGCTATCTCTTTGATTTCAAAAGGAAAACTTGGTTGCGGGGGCAGGATTTGAACCTGCGACCTTCAGGTTATGAGCCTGACGAGC
>NZ_BAAAEP010000065.1:0-20404 GCF_039523075.1 Caenispirillum bisanense | reverse complement strand
AACGCTTCTCCAGCCTGCTGGCCACCGGGCCCGCCGCGCCGCCGCCGGCTGACGCCGTCCCGGGTTACCAGGCGCCGGTATTGGGCATGCTCGCCCACGGCTCCTGGGGCTCGCGGGCGCCGCCCTTCTGCAGCAGCTCGACCGAGATGTTGTCCGGCGAGCGCACGAAGGCCATGTAGCCGTCGCGCGGCGGCCGGTTGATGGTGACGCCGCCGTCCATCAGCCGCTGGCAAGCGGCATAGATGTCGTCGACGCGGAACGCCAGGTGACCGAAGTTGCGGCCGCCGGTGTACTCCTCCGGGTCCCAGTTGTAGGTCAGCTCGACCATCGGCACGTTGAAGCGGGCGGCATCGTCGCCTTCCTGCGCGCCGGCCTTGGCGATGTCTTCCGGCGCCGCCAGGAAGACCAGGGTGAAGCGGCCCTTCTCGCTTTCCTTGCGCGACACTTCCTTGAGGCCGAGCAGGTCGCAGTAGAAACGCAGCGAGGCATCCAGGTCGGTGACGCGCACCATGGTGTGCAGGTATTCCATCGGCATCCTCCGGGGTGGAAAACGGGAAACGGTGAGGTGCCCCTCAGGTAGGACGCCCAGCCGCCAAAGAAAAGCGCCATTTCGGCCGGGGCCGGTCTTTCAGTCGGGCTCGGGCTCGCTGGCTTGGGCGAGGGTGTGGCGGAGAGCGCGGGGGCGGTCCATGGTTTCGTGCACAAGGCCGAGGACAAGAATTGCATCATCGGTCACTTCGAACAGCACCAGATGACGAGGCCGCTTCACTGCCGCGCCCTTGCCAGCACCGGCCACCCGGCTGTGCCGGATGTGGTAAAGGCCGAGGCGCCGGCGGCCGTATCGCAGCCAGCGGACCAGCGGCTCCTTGTCGCCGGCCGCGAGGTCGGCAAAGGCACGGGCGATGAGCGCCGCGTAGCGGGCAGCAGCGAGCGAGCCGAAGCGCGCCTCGCTGAAGGAGAGGATGTCGAGTATCGTCTCGTCGGCGAACGACGTCGTTCGCAGGCTACGCACGGCGGCCCGCCACCCGCTTGCGGTGGGCGCGGGCTGTTGCCTCGGCCAGCAGACCGTTCATGAAAGCATCCAGCTCACTCTCGGACCGCAGTTCCGTGTAAGCCCCGCGGGCCAGATCCGCGTCGGCCCGCCGCAGCATGGCACCAAGGACATCCGTCGCCACCACGTCTTGCGGTGGCGCGGTCTCTGCAGGCTGCTCGTACTCCAGGCCGGCCGCCTCGTCCTCCCCCGCCGCGCCATACTCCGCCAGCGCCGCGCGGACCACGGCGGCGGCGTCGGGGTGGGTGCCGGCCTTCACCAGGCGGTCGACGAAGGCGGCCTGCTCGGGATCAAGGTCGACGGTGACGGTGCAACGGCGGCTCGGCATGGGCGGTCCCCTAACGGCGTCTTCCGAAGATAAGCCCGTTCCGCCCCGCCCGCAATCAGCCCTCCGCCCCGCGCATGCCGTTGACGAAGGCGGCCAGCCCCACCTGGCGGGCGCGCTTCAGGCGTTCGGCGTGGAGGATGGCGGTGACGCTGGCGATGGAGGCTTCCACGTCGGTGTTGACGATGACGTAGTCGTATTCCGGCCAGTGGCTCATCTCGTCGGCGGCCTTGGCCATGCGCTTGCGCACCACCTCTTCCGGGTCCTGGGCGCGGCCGCGCAGGCGGCGTTCCAGTTCGCCCACCGACGGCGGCAGGATGAACACGCTGACCAGATCGTCGCGGGCATTGGCGGCCAGTTGCTGGGTGCCCTGCCAGTCGATGTCGAACAGCACGTCATGGCCGGCGGCCAGGCTGTCCATCACCGGGCCGCGGGGAGTGCCGTAGTAGTTGTCGAATACCCGCGCGTGCTCCAGCAGTTCATTGCGCTCGACCATGCGCTTGTAGGTCTCGACACCGATGAAGTGGTAGTCGCGGCCGTCTTCCTCCCCCGGCCGGGCCGGGCGGGTGGTCACCGAGACCGACATGGCGATGTTGCCGTCACGCTCCCGCAGGGCGCGGGAGATGGTGGTCTTGCCGGCGCCGGAGGGCGACGACAGCACCAGCATCAGGCCCCGGCGATGGATGGCGGCGAGGCCCCCACCGGCGGCGGCTGCGGCGACGGTGGTCTCGGTCGGTGCGGCGGTCATGACGGACGGTTCCCCCCTGGCTTGCGGACGGCGGCGGCAGCGTTGGCGCTGACCCCGCGCCTATTCGATGTTCTGCACCTGCTCGCGGAACTGGTCGATCACCGCCTTCAGCTCCAGGCCGATGCGGGTGAGTGCCACATCCTGCGCCTTGGAGCACAGGGTATTGGCCTCGCGGTTGAATTCCTGGCACAGGAAGTCGAGCCGGCGGCCGACCGGCCCGGCGTCCTCGGCCAGCATCTCGCGCGCCTGTTCGATGTGGGCGGTCAGGCGGTCCAGTTCCTCGCGCACGTCGGCCTTCACCGCCAGCAGCGCCAGTTCGGTCGCCAGGCGGTCCTCGTTGATCTGGGTCTGCGCCTCCAGCAGCGCCGCCACCTGCTCGCGCAGGCGGGCCTTCACCGCCTCCGGCCGCAGCGAGGCGGTGTCGCCGGCGCGCCGGGTGAGGTCGGCGATGGTGTCCAGGTGGCCGGTCAGCACCGCCTCCATGCGCGCGCCCTCGGCCGCCCGCGCCGTCGCCAGCCGCGCCAGCGCCTGGTCGAGGATGGTGATGAGGGCGGCATCGCGGGTGTCGCGCGCCGTCTCGTCGGGCTCGGATTCGACCACCGGCTCCAGCACGCCGCGCAGGGCGAGCAGGCCGTCCAGGCGCGGCGGCGCGATGCCGGCGTCGGCGCCCAGGTGCTGCTGCCAGTGGCGGGCGACGGCCATCACCTGATCCAGCAGCCCTTCGTTGATGCGGTAGGCCGGCTGTTCCTCCGGCCGGTTGACCGACAGGGTGACGGAAACGTTGCCGCGCTTGAACCGCTTGCCCACCGCCTCGCGCACGGCGATTTCCAGCCCGTCGTAGCCGGGCGGGATGCGCCAGCGCACTTCCAGCCCCTTGCCGTTGACGCTGCGCACCTCCCACGTGCAGGTGGTGCCGGGGCGCGACGGATCGGGGCCTTCGGCGCGGGCAAAGCCGGTCATGCTGGCGATGGGCACGGGCAGCGGTCCTTCCAACGGCAAACGCAAAACGGTGCCGAGGGTTATAGCCCCGCACCGGCGGCGCAACAAGCCGCCACGGCCCCTTGCGCGCCGCCGCCCGGCCGTTAGGATGGCGGCATGACCCGCGGATTCCGCCCCAAACGCCACCGCCGGCCGCGCCATCCCCCGTCGGTGATGCGCGACGGCACCGAAATGACCGAGATGACGGTCACCGTGCCGCGCGACCGCGTCGGCGCGCTCAAGCGCTATGCCCAGCGCCTGCGCAAATCCAACCCCGCCCAGCGGGAGGAAGTGCTGTGGCGCCTGCGCCGCGCCACCCACGAACTAGAGCGCTTCGGCATCGCCTCGCTGTCGCTGTTCGGCTCCACCGTGCGCAACGCCGCCCGGCGCGAGAGCGACGTCGACCTGCTGGTGGAGTTCGAGGACGGCCGCCCCGACGGCATGCTGGAGTTCGTGGAACTGAAGCACGTGCTGGAAAGCATCGTCGGGCGGCCGGTCGACCTCGTCACCCCTGCCAACCTGAAGCCGCGCATCAAGGGCCGCATCCTGGCCGAAGCCGTGCGAATACTCTAAGAACAGAGACTGCAAGCGGAGAAGGTTTTGGCCTACAAGGACTGGCGCGTGCGCGTCGACGACATGCTGGAAGCCATCAGCCGCTGCCGCGCCTACACCATGGGCCTGGACGAGGCCGCCTTCGCTGCCGACCAGCGCACCGTCGACGCCGTCGCCCGCAACCTGGAGATCGTCGGCGAGGCCGCCGCCCGCATGCCCGAGCCGGTGCAGGACCGTCACCCCCGGGTGCCCTGGGCCAATCTGGCGGAGATGCGCCACGTGCTCATCCACGAATACCACTCGGTCGATCCGGTGATCCTGTGGCGCACGGTCCGCAACGACCTGGCACCGCTGGAGACCATGCTGCAGGCGGTGCTGGACGACGCCGACGACGAGGCGGTGACGGATGCCGCCGCCGCCAGCGCCACCGCCGCCGACCCTGGCGACCCGTGGGAGCCGCAGGCGTGAGCCCCGCCGCGCCGCCCGGCTGCATCGTCATCACCGGCGCCTCCTCCGGCATCGGCCGGGCGCTGGCGGAGGACTATGCCGCGCCCGGCGTGCTGCTGGCCCTCACCGGCCGCGACCCCGCCCGCCTGGACGACACCGCCGCCGCCTGCCGCGCCAGGGGGGCGGAGGTGGAGACGGCGGTGGTGGACGTCGCCGATGCCGCCGCCGTGGTCGCCTGGCTCACCGCCCTCGACGACCGCCGGCCGGTGGACCTGATCGTCGCCAACGCCGGCATCTCGGCCGGCACCGCCGGCGGCGGCGGCGAAAGCGCGGAACAGACGCGCCGCATCATGGCCGTCAACGTCGACGGGGTGATGAACACCGTGCTGCCGCTGCTGCCCCGCCTGCGCGCCCGCCGCCAGGGGCAGATCGCCCTGGTCAGCAGCATGGCCGCCTTCCGCGGCTTTCCCGGCGCCCCGGCCTATTGCGCCAGCAAGGCGGCGGTGAAGGTGTGGGGCGAGGCCCTGCGCGGCTGGCTGGCGCCGGACGGGGTGCGGGTGTCGGTCATCTGCCCCGGCTTCGTCGCCAGCCGCATCACGGCGCAGAACGACTTTCCCATGCCGTTCTTCATGGATGCGCCGCGCGCCGCCGCCATCATCCGCCGCGGCCTGGCCCGCAACTGCGGCCGCATCGCCTTCCCGCTGCCCATGTACGTGGCCAGCTGGCTGACCGGCGCCCTGCCCGACCGGCTGATCGACCTGATCGCCCGCCGGCTGCCGAAGAAGGGCGGCAGCGGCCGCTGAGCGGCCCGCCATCCCACCCTTTCCCACGCCCTTTCCGCCCCCTTTCCCCCTGACTTATCCACAGGCGGAGCACCCGCCGCCGCGCCATGGGATTTCGTGGGCGGCGGCCATGGGATTTCATGGGACGCCGGCCGTTTCCCCCCTGTTTCCGCCCTTCCGCACGACCCAATGCAACCCTGTCAGGGCCGCTCCGCCGACTTTGCATGGGCGGCGCCAGAGGCCATCATCCGCAGACTTATCCACAGGAACATCCACTGAACGGAATAAATCACCTTCCCGAGTCGAAGCACAGAAAGCCTAAGCATTGACGCGAGTCGCCGCATTGTGGAAAACTACTTCAAATGTGAGCAATCGACCTCACGACCCCCTCCGTTTGGAGAGGTGAATACCTGCCGCGGCTCGTTGACACCCATGATGTCCCATGCCATACCATGAAGGACCAGCGCGCACGGTCGTCGGGGCGGTGAGCGCTGTTCGGGGCATCCAATGGGGAAGCGGGGGGCAGCCATGCTCGCCCTGTTCACGGGCACCCACATCAACAAGGTCGACAGGAAGGGCCGCGTCAGCGTGCCGGCTCCCTTCCGTGCGACCTTGTCCGGGCAGGGGTTCGCGGGCGCCGTGGTGTTCCCCAGCTTCACCGCCGACTGCATCGAAGGCTGCGGCGCCAGCTTCCTGGAAGAACTGGCCGCCGGCATGGATGCGTCGGCCGCCGTGTTCTCGGAAGAGGAAGACGACCTCGCCACCCTCATCTTCGCCCAGGCGCGCCAGCTCGCCTTTGACCCGGAAGGCCGCGTGATCCTGCCCGATGATTTCATGGCCCACGCCGGCATCACCGAATCGGCCGCCTTCGTCGGCAAGGGTCGCAAGTTCCAGATCTGGGAGCCCGAGCGCCTGAAGGCCCACACCGCCGACCTGATGCGCAAGGCCCGCGACAAGCGCCCGACCATCGCCCTTGGCCGCGGCCGGGCGGGAGGCGACGCATGAGCCCGACCTCCGCCGGCGCCCCCCACGTCCCCGTCCTGCTGGCCGAAGTGATCGACGGCCTGCGCCCGCGCGACGGCGGCGTCTATGTCGACGGCACCTTCGGCGCCGGCGGCTATACCCGCGCCATCCTCGATGCCGCCCCCGGCTGCACCGTCGTCGCCATCGACCGCGACCCCGAGGCGCAGCCCCGCGCCGAGGCCCTGGCGCAGGCCTATCCCGGCCGCTTCCGCCTGCTGGCGGGGCGCTTCGGCGACATGGCGACGCTGCTGCCGGACCACGGCATCACCGCACCCGTGGACGGCGTGGCGCTCGACATCGGCGTGTCGTCCATGCAGATCGACGAGGCGGAGCGCGGCTTTTCCTTCGCCAAGGACGGCCCGCTCGACATGCGCATGGAAAAGGCCGGCCGCTCCGCCGCCGACGTGGTGAACGAGGCCGACGAGGCCGAACTGGCCGACATCATCCATTTCTACGGCGAGGAGCGCTATGCCCGCCGGGTCGCCCGCGCCATCGTCGAGGCGCGCGCCGAAAAGCCGTTCGAGCGCACGCTGGAACTGGCCGAGGTGGTGCGCCGCGTGGTGCGCAAGGGCAAGGACGGCATCGACCCCGCCACCCGCACCTTCCAGGGCCTGCGCATCGCCGTGAACGACGAACTGGGCGAGCTGGAACGCGGCCTTGCCGGGGCGGAGGCGCTGCTGGCGCCGGGCGGCCGGCTGGCGGTCGTCACCTTCCATTCGCTGGAGGATCGCGTGGTCAAGCGCTTCATGCGCGAGCGCAGCGGCCGCAGCGGCGGCGTGTCGCGCTACGTGCCCATGGACATCGCCGCCACCGGCCCCGCCCCCACCTTCACCGAAGTCACCCGCAAGGCGGTGGCGCCGTCGGACCAGGAATGCCGCGCCAATCCGCGCGCCCGCTCGGCCAAGCTGCGCGTCGCCGAACGCACCGATGCCCCCGCCCGCGCCGCCCATGAAGGAGCCAAGGCATGATCCGCGCCGCCGCCGTCGTCTGGAGCGTGCTCGCCATCGCCGTCGGCGTCGGCCTGTTCATGCTGAAGTACGAGGTTCAGGGCCTGGAGGACGAACTGTCCCGCCTCAACCGCGAGATCCGCGCCGACCGTGCCGCCGTCCACGTGCTGGAGGCGGAATGGAGCTACCTGAACGACCCTGCCCGCCTGCGGGAACTGGCCACCCGCCACCTGGGCCTGGCGCCGCTCGCCCCTGACCAGGTGAGCACGGTCGCCCAGCTGCCGCTGCGCCCGCCGCCGTCCGAAGCGCCGGCCCCGGCGCCGAAGCAGGATGCGCCCAAGGCCAAGGCGCCGCCGCTGCCGACCCCGGCGCCCGCCGCCCCCGGCGGCCGGGTGATGGCGGCGATGCCGCCGCCGCCGCCGCAGGCCGAACTGGCCAGCGCCACCACGAGGACCGTGCCATGACGCTGCGCCGCCTGCTGCAGCGCTTCCAGCGCGAAGCCGAACCGTTCCTTTATCCGGGCGAGGAATACCGCCCGGCCCGCAAGGCCGCCCGCGTCACCATCCACGGCCCCGGCCGCCGCCATGTGGAAATCGGCCGCACCCGTCTGGTGGTGGCGGCCGGTCTGTTCGCCTGCGCCTTCTCGCTGGTCGGCTTCCGGCTGGTCGACCTGATGGTGCTGAAGGGCGGCGAGCCGCCGGTCTCCATCGCCCGCCGCGCCGCCACCGAAAGCTTCCAGAGCCAGCGCGCCGACATCGTCGACCGCAACGGCATCCTGCTGGCGACCAACCTGCCGACCGTCAACCTCTACGCCAAGCCGCACCTCATCAACGATCCGGCCGACGCGGCGAAGAAGCTGACCGACGTGCTCGGCGACCTCACCTACAAGGAGGTCTACGACAAGCTCGCCTCCGACCGGAAGTTCGTCTACATCGACCGCAACCTGACCCCGCGCGAGCAGCAGGACGTCAACGCCCTCGGCATCGTCGGCGTCGACTTCGAGACGGCGGAGCGCCGCATCTATCCGCAGGGGCCGCTGGCGGCCCACGTGGTGGGCGCCACCGACCTCGACAACAACGGCATCGCCGGCATCGAGCTGACCTTCAACGACAAGCTCAACGGCGGTGACAAGCTGGAGCTGGCGCTCGACCTGCGGGTGCAGAGCGCGGTGCGCGACGAACTGCTCTACGCCATGGACAAGTTCAAGGCGGTGGCGGCGACCGGGCTGGTGCTCGACATCCAGACCGGCGAGATCGTCTCCATGGTGTCGCTGCCCGACTACGACCCCGAGAAGATCGGCCAGGCCAGTGCCGACCAGCGCTTCAACCGCGCCACCCTCGGCGTTTACGAGATGGGCTCCACCTTCAAGGTGTTCAACACGGCGCTGGCGCTGGAAAGCGGCAAGGTGTCGCTGAACAACCGCTACGACGTGGAAAACCCCATCCGCGTCGCCCGCTTCACCATCCGCGACAGCCATCCCGAGCGCGGCTCCATGGACGTCGGCCAGATCCTGGTCAAGTCGTCCAACATCGGCTCCGTGCGCATGGCGCTGGAAGTGGGGACCGAGGCGCAGAAGTCCTTCCTCGGCAAGATCGGCATGCTGCAGCCGATCTCCATCGAACTGCCGGAGAACGGCTCGCCGCTCTTCCCCAGCCAGTGGCGGGAGGTCAACACCATGACCATCTCGTTCGGCCACGGCATTGCCGTCACCCCGGTCCACCTCGCCCGCGGCACCGCCGCCATGGTCAACGGCGGCCTGCTGCCGTCGGTGACGCTGCTGAAGAAGGACATCACCCACAGCGCCGACGGGCGTGCCGTGATCTCGCCACAGACCAGCGACATCCTGCGCCGGCTGATGCGTGCCGTGGTGGAAGAAGGCACCGCCCGAAAGGCCAACGTCCCCGGGTATCGCGTCGGCGGCAAGACCGGCACGGCGGAAAAGGTGTCGTCGGCCGGCGGCTATGCCCGCCGCGCCGTGCTCACCTCCTTCGTCGGCGCCTTCCCCATGGATGCCCCCCGCTACGTGATCCTCGCCGTGCTCGACGAACCGCAACCGCTGAAGGAAACCTACGGCTTCATCACGTCGGGCTGGAACGCCGCGCCGACCGCCGGGCGGATCGTTGCCCGCATTGCGCCGCTGCTCGGGGTGTTCCCCAGCATGGAGGGGACCGTGCCGGTGGCCATGCCGCAACGACGGCCGCTTGAGATCCAGGAGGCCGTGGCCAGCGGGAGGGATGCCGATGCGATCATTGAATGACCTGCTGCTGGCCGCCGGCGCCACCCTCGCCGCCGGCCCGGCCACCGTCACCGACGTGAGCATTTCCGGGCTCACCGCCGACAGCCGGGCGGTCGAGCCCGGGATGCTGTTCGCCGCCCTGCCCGGCTGGAAGCTGGACGGCCGCGACTTCATCGCCCAGGCGGTGGAGCGCGGCGCCGTCGCCGTGCTGGCGCCCGATGGCACCGCCCTGCCGGCCGGCACGCCCGCCACCGTCGCCCTGCTGACGGCGCCCGAGCCGCGCCACGCCTTCGCCCGCATGGCCGGCGCCTTCTTCGGCCGCCAGCCGCAGGTGGTGGCGGCGGTGACCGGCACCAACGGCAAGACCTCCACCGCCAACTTCGCCCGCCAGCTGTGGCAGCACCTGGGGCACCTGTCGGCCAGCGTCGGCACCCTTGGCGTCATCGGGCCGGACTGGGTGATCGACGGCAAGCTGACCACGCCCGACCCGGTGCAGCTGGCCCGCCTGCTGGCCGAATGCGCCGCTCGCGGCGTCACCCACCTGTGCATGGAAGCCTCCAGCCACGGCCTCGACCAGCACCGGCTGGCCGGGGTGTCGCTGGCCGCCGGCGGCTTCACCAACCTCAGCCGCGACCACCTGGACTATCACGGCAGCATGGAGGCCTATCTGGCCGCCAAGGCGCGCCTGTTCGGCGAGGCGGTGGGCGAAGGCGGCGCCGCCGTGCTCAACGCCGACATCCCCGAGTACCCGAGCCTGCGGGCGACGGCGGAAAAGGCCGGCCTGCGGGTGCTGTCCTACGGCGCCAACGGCGACGCGCTACGCGTGCTGTCCACCGAACGCACCGCCCACGGCCAGCGCCTGACGCTGCGGGTGGACGGCCAGGAGATGATCGTCGAGCTGCCGCTGGCCGGCACCTTCCAGGCGGAGAACGCCCTCTGCGCCCTCGGCCTCGTCATCGGCTGCGGTGCCGATGCCGCCCACGCCGCGCCGCTGCTGGAGCGCCTGACCGGCGTGCCCGGCCGGCTGCAACTGGCGGCGACGCGGGCCAACGGCGCCGCCGTCTATGTCGACTACGCCCACACCCCCGACGCCCTGGAAACGGTGCTGGAAGCCCTGCGGCCCCACGCCAGCGGCCGGCTGGTGTGCGTATTCGGCGCCGGCGGCGACCGTGACCGCGGCAAGCGCCCGGTGATGGGCCAGGTGACGGCGCGGCTGGCCGACGTCGCCATCGTCACCGACGACAACCCGCGCACCGAAGACCCCGCCGCCATCCGCGCCGAAGTCATGGCCGGCTGCCCCGGCGGCATCGAGATCGGCGACCGCCGCGCCGCCATCCGCGAGGGCGTCGCCCGTCTCACCGGCCCCGGCGACGTGCTGCTGGTGGCCGGCAAGGGGCACGAGCGCGGCCAGACCGTCGGCACCACGGTGCTGCCTTTCGACGACGTGGAAGAGGCCGTGGCCGCCGTCGCCCAGGCCGATGGAGGCGCCGCATGACCGCCGCAACGCCCCTGTGGACCGCCGCCGAGGCCGCCGCCGCCACCGCCGGCCGCAGCGCTGGCGACTGGACCTGCGCCGGCGTGTCCATCGACAACCGCACGGTGGCGGCCGGCGACCTGTTCATCGCCCTGGCCGGCCCCTCCTTCGACGGCCACGACTTCGTCGCCCAGGCGCTGGACAAGGGGGCCGCCGCCGCCATGGTCCACCGGGTGCCGGACGGTGTCGACACCGCCCGCCTGCTGGTGGTGGACGACACCCTGGCCGCCCTGCGGGCGCTGGGCGTGGCGGCGCGCGCGCGTCTGGCCGGCACCGTCATCGCCGTCACCGGCAGCGTCGGCAAGACCGGCACCAAGGAGATGCTGCGGCTGGCCTGCGGCGCCCTCGGGCCGACGGTCGCCAGCGAAGGCAGCTTCAACAACCACTGGGGCCTGCCGCTCAGCCTCGCCCGCACGCCGCGCGACACCGCCTGGTGCGTGCTGGAGATGGGCATGAACCACGCCGGCGAGCTGCGCGACCTGACCGCCGTGGCCCGCCCGCACGTCGCCATCATCACCACGGTGGAGGCGGTGCACCTGGAGTTCTTCGCCTCCGTCGCCGACATCGCCCGCGCCAAGGCGGAGATCCTGGAAGGCGTGGTGGAGGGCGGCACCGCCGTGCTGCCGCGCGACAACCCCCACTTCGCCATCCTGGAAGAGGCCGCCCGCAGCCGCGGCCTGCGCATCGTCACCTTCGGCGAGCACGCCGAGGCGGCGGCGCGGCTGACCGCCGTCACCCCCGGCGACGGCGTCACCGATGCCGTCGCCGACACCCCCGCCGGTCCGCTGGCGTGGACGGTGGGCGCCGTCGGCCGTCACTGGGCCATGAACAGCCTCGCCGCGCTCGTGGCGATTGAGGCGGCGGGCGGCGATGCCCGTCAGGCGGCACTGGCCCTGGCAGCCATGGAGCCGCCCAAAGGCCGCGGCCGGCGTCAAATGATTTCTTTGCCGAAAAGCCACGGCGGAGGGCTTCTCACGATCATCGATGAGAGTTACAACGCCTCGCCCGTTTCGGTGCGGGCGGCTCTCGGGGTTCTCAGGACGGCCACGGTGGGGCACGGCGGACGCCGTGTCGCGGTGCTCGGCGACATGCGCGAGCTGGGTGCACAGGCGGATGCCCTGCATGCCGGTCTCGCCGATGCGGCCGCGGCCGGCGGCATCGACGTCGTCCACACCTGCGGACCGCACATGGCCCGGCTGCACGATGCGCTGCCGCCGGCCCTGCGCGGGTTCCATGCCGCCGACAGCGCCGCCCTGGCGCCGCTGGTGGCGGCCGACGTGCGACCCGGCGACACGGTGATGATCAAGGGGTCGCTCGGCAGCCGCATGAAGGTGGTGCTGGAGGCCCTGACGGCCCTCGCCCCGCCCGACGACGGACACTGACGCAACGAGGATCGCGAGTTAGGAAAGCCCCGGGGACCATGCTCTACCTTCTGTCCCAACTGTCCGGCGAAGTCGCCCTGCTCAACCTGTTCCGCTACCTGACCTTCCGGGCCGGCGGAGCGGTGGTGACGGCGCTCATCGTCGCCTTCATCGTCGGACCCCGGCTCATCAGCTGGCTGAAGCGCAAGCAGCGCGAGGGACAGCCCATCCGTGCCGACGGCCCGGAAACCCACCTGATGACCAAGAAGGGCACGCCCACCATGGGCGGCCTGATGATCCTGTTCGCGACGCTGGTCTCCACCCTGCTGTGGGCGGACCTGACCAACCTGTACGTCTGGGCGGTGCTGCTGGTCACCGTCGGCTACGGCCTGCTGGGCTTCGCCGACGACTTCCTGAAGGTCACCAAGCGCAACACCAAGGGCGTGTCGGGCAAGGCCAAGCTGGTGGTGCAGTTCGCCATCGCCGGGGTCGCCGCGCTGCTGATCAGCGCCGCCACCAACCCCGACCTCGACAACCACCTGGCGATGCCGTTCCTGAAGAACGTGCTGCTCGACATGGGCTTCCTCTACCTGCCCTTCGCCATGCTGGTGATGGTCGGCGCCTCCAACGCCGTCAACCTGACCGACGGGCTCGACGGCCTTGCCATCGTGCCGGTGATGATCGCGGCGGGGGTGTTCATGCTGATCAGCTATCTGGTCGGCAACGCCATCTTCGCCAACTACCTGCAGATCCATCACGTGCCGGGCACCGGCGAACTGGCCATCCTGTGCGCCGCCCTGGTCGGCGCCGGCATGGGCTTCCTGTGGTTCAATGCGCCCCCGGCCATGATCTTCATGGGCGATACGGGATCGCTGGCACTCGGCGGTGCGCTGGGTGCCATTGCGGTGGCCACCAAGCACGAGATCGTGCTGGCGATTGTGGGTGGCCTCTTCGTGCTGGAAACCGTGAGCGTCATCGTTCAGGTCGCCAGCTTCAAACTGACCGGAAAGCGGGTGTTCCGCATGGCGCCGCTGCATCACCACTTCGAAAAGAAGGGCTGGGCGGAAAGCACCGTGGTCATCCGCTTCTGGATCATTGCCGGCATCCTCGCCATTGCCGGACTGAGTACCCTGAAGCTCCGCTGAAGGGCATACGGAAGGCAAGAGAGAGAAGACGAGAGACTGCCCGGCGATCCCCACCCACAAAAAACGGGGACGCCGGGCGGATGGACAGAGAAGCCAGAGAGTCGAAGGAACCCGCCAGGGGGCGAAGTACGTGAGCATGGTGATTCCGCAGTACGCCGGCCGCACGGTTGCGGTGCTCGGCCTCGGCAAGACCGGCCTGTCGGCGGCGCGGGCGCTGCGCGACGGCGGCGCCCGCGTGCTGTGCTGGGACGACGGCGAAAGCCGCCGGGCCGAGGCGGAAGCCCTCGGCTACGCCTGCGTGGCGCCGTCGCGCGAAGCCTGGGCCGACATCGCCCTGTGCGTCTGGAGCCCCGGCATCCCCCACAGCTTCCCGCAGCCGCACCCTGCCAAGGCGGTGCTCGACAGCCTCGGCATCCGGCCGGTGTGCGACGTGGAGCTGCTGCTCACCCGCTGCCCCGATGCCTTCGTCGTCGCCATCACCGGCACCAACGGCAAGTCGACCACCACCTCGCTCATCGGCCACATCCTGAAGGCGGCCGGGCACGCGGTGCAGGTGGGCGGCAACCTGGGCATCCCGGCGCTGGAGCTGGACCTGCTGCCGTTCCACGGCACCTATGTGCTGGAACTGTCGAGCTACCAGCTGGAACTGACGCCGTCGCTGAACTGCGACGTGGCGCTGCTGCTCAACATCACCCCCGATCACCTGGCCCGCCACGGCGGCATGGACGGCTACGTCGCCGCCAAGCGGATGATCTTCGCCAACCAGCACCAGCCGGCCACCGCCATCGTCGGCCTGGATGACCGTTACTGCCGCGCCATCGCCGACGAACTGACCCGCCGCTGCGACCAGACCGTCATCGGCATCCGCGCCGATGGCGAGGAGCCGGGCGGCGTGTTCACCCTCGGCGGGGTGCTGTTCGACGCCACCGAGCCGGGCGACCCGCAGGAAATCATCGACCTGCGCACCATCGCCACCCTGCCCGGCAGCCACAACTGGCAGAACGCCTGCGCCGCCTATGCCGCCTGCCGCGCCCGCGGGGTGGCGCCGCAGGTGATCGCCGAGGCGCTGCGCAGCTTCCCCGGCCTCGCCCACCGCCAGGAACTGGTGGCGGAGGTGGACGGCGTGCGCTTCGTCAACGACAGCAAGGCCACCAACGCCGACGCCACCGAGAAGGCGCTGGTCTGCTACCGCGACATCTATTGGGTGCTCGGCGGCCAGGCCAAGGAAGGCGGCATCGAGAGCCTGCGCGAGTACTTCCCGCGCGTCCGCCATGCCTACCTGATCGGCGAAGCGGCCGACGCCTTCGCCGAGGTGCTGGGCACCGCCGTGCCGCACAGCCGTTGCGGCACGCTCGACCGCGCCGTCGCCGCCGCCGCCGCCGATGCCCGCCGCGACGGCCACCCCGGCGCCGTCGTGCTGCTGTCGCCGGCCTGCGCCTCGTGGGACCAGTTCCGCAGCTTCGAGCATCGCGGCGACGTGTTCCGCGCCCTTGTTCACGATCTCACGGCCCGGGGAGCGGCATGACCAGCATCACCATCTCCCGCACCGATACGAGCATCCTCGGCCGCTGGTGGTGGACCGTCGACCGCTGGCTGCTGGCCGCGGCGCTGGCCCTCATCGGCATCGGCATCTTCCTGGTGATGGCCGCCGGCCCCGCCGCCGCCGGCCGCATCGGGGCGGAGGCGTTCCACTTCGTGCGCCGCCAGTTCGTGTTCCTGCCGGTGGCGGTGGGCGTGATGCTGTTCGTCTCGCTGCTCAGCCCGCGCACCGTGCGCCGGCTGGCGGCGGTGGGCTTTGCCGGCGCCGCCGTGCTGCTGTTCGCCACCCTGTTCATCGGGTCGGAGATCAAGGGCGCCAGCCGCTGGATCTACCTCGGCCCGCTGTCCATCCAGCCGTCGGAGTTCATCAAGCCGTTCTTCGCCGTCACCGCCGCCTGGATGTTCGCCGCCGGGCGCGAGACCGAGGGCTTCCCCGGCCAGTGGATCTCCATCGGCCTCTACGGCGTCGTCGCCGCCCTGCTGCTGGCGCAGCCGGACGTCGGCATGACGCTGGTGGTGACCTCGGTGTGGGCGGCGCAGTATTTCCTCGCCGGCCTGCCCATGGTGCTGGTGGTGCTGTTCGTCGCCGCCGGCATCGGCGGGGCGGTGGGCGCCTATTTCCTGTTCGACCACGTCAAGAGCCGCGTCAACCGCTTCCTCGACCCGGCCAGCGGCGACACCTACCAGATCGACAAGGCCATGCAGGCCTTCCGCGACGGCGGCCTGTTCGGCCGCGGCCCCGGCGAGGGCCGGGTGAAGGAACTGCTGCCCGACGCCCACACCGACTTCATCTTCGCCGTCGCCGGCGAGGAATTCGGCCTCATCCTCTGCCTGCTGATCGTCGGGCTGTTCGCCTTCATCGTGCTGCGCGGCATCTCGCGCGCCATGGAGGAGGACAACCTGTTCGTCCTGCTGGCGGTGGGCGGGCTGGTCTGCCAGCTCGGCCTGCAGGCGCTCATCAACATGGCGTCGAGCCTGCACCTGATGCCGACCAAGGGCATGACGCTGCCGTTCGTGTCCTACGGCGGTTCGTCCACCCTGGCGCTGGCCATCGGCTTCGGCATGGTGCTGGCGCTCACCCGGCGCCGGCCGACCGGCGCGGGAGGGGTGTGATGGCGCTCATCGTCCTCACCGCCGGCGGCACCGGCGGCCACGTCTTCCCGGCCGAGGCCCTGGCGGCGGAACTGCTGATCCGCGGCCACGACCTCACCCTGGTGACCGACAGCCGCGGCGCCACCTACGGCGGCGTGCTCGGCAGCCTGAAGACCGTGCGGGTGCGCGCCGGTCAGGTGGCCGGGCGCGGCCGCGTCGGGCAGGTGATGGGGCTGGTCGACATCGCCCGCGGCGCCCTGCAGGCACGCAAGATCCTGCGCGAGCTGAACCCCGCCGTCACCGTCGGCTTCGGCGGCTATGCCTCGCTGCCGGCCATGGCGGCGTCGACCCTGCTCGGCGTTCCCACCATCATCCACGAGCAGAACGCCGTGCTCGGCCGCGCCAACCGGCTGCTGGCCAGCCGCGTCAGCACCATCGCCACCAGCTTCGCCGCCGTGCAGCACCTGCCGGCGGCGGTGCCGACCGTCCATACCGGCATGCCGGTGCGCGCCGCCATCGCCGCCGTGCGCGACGTGCCCTACCCCGCCGTCGACCCCGGTCAGCCGCTGCGGGTGCTGGTGCTGGGCGGCAGCCAGGGCGCGCGGGCGCTGTCGGATGTGGTGCCCGGCGCCCTGCGGGCGCTGCCGGCCGGCATCCGCAGCCGGCTGGAAGTGGCGCAGCAGTGCCGCCCGGAAGACCTCGACCGGGTGCGCGCCGCCTATGCCGATGCCGGCTTGTCCAACGTGACGCTGGAAAGCTTCTTCGCCGACGTGCCGGAGCGGCTGGGCGCCTGCCACCTGCTCATCGCCCGCGCCGGCGCCTCGACGGTGGCGGAGATGACCGCCGCCGGCCGCCCGGCCATCCTCGTCCCCTACCCCTTCGCCACCGACGACCACCAGACCGCCAATGCCCGCGCGGTGGATGCCGCCGGCGGCGGCTGGCTGATGCCGCAGGACCGCTTCACGGTCGAGGCGCTGGCCGCCCGCCTGAAGGATCTGTTCGACATGCCGGCCAGCCTGCAGGCCGCCGCCGGCGCCGCTCGCGCCTATGGCGTGCCCGATGCCGCCCGCCGCCTCGCCGATCTGGTCGAGGCCAAGCTGCCCACCACCACCGCCGCCACCAGTGCCGCCGCCGTTGCCAGGGAGACCGCCCAATGAGGGCCATGCCGCTCGATATCGGAACCATCCACTTCGTCGGCATCGGCGGCATCGGCATGTCCGGCATCGCCGAGATCCTGGTGAACCTGGGCTATTCCGTGCAGGGCTCCGACCAGGCGGAAGGCGCCAACGTGGTGCGCCTGCGCGAGAAGGGCGTCGCCGTCCACATCGGCCATCGGGCGGAAAACCTGGGCGACGCCCAGGTGGTGGTGATTTCCTCCGCCGTGAAGGCCGACAACCCCGAGGTCGTCGCCGCCCGCCAGAACCTCATCCCGGTGGTCCGCCGCGCCGAGATGCTGGCCGAGCTGATGCGCCTGAAGTGGGCCATCGCCGTCGGCGGTACCCACGGCAAGACCACCACCACCAGCATGGTCGCCGCCATGCTCGACGGGGCCGGCATGGACCCGACGGTCATCAACGGCGGCATCATCAACGCCTACAACACCAACGCCCGCCTGGGCGACGGCGAGTGGATGGTGGTGGAGGCCGACGAGAGCGACGGCACCTTCACCAAGCTGCCGGCCGTCATCGCCATCGTCACCAACATCGACGCCGAGCACATGGACCACTACGGCTCGCTCGACAAGCTGCGCGAGGCGTTCCAGACCTTCATCACCAACATCCCGTTCTATGGCCTGGCGGTGCTGTGCATCGACCACCCCGAGGTGCAGGCCATGATCCCGCGCGTGTCCGACCGCCGGGTGGTGACCTACGGCCTGTCGCCGCAGGCCGACGTGCGGGCGGTGAACGTGCGCATCGGCGTCGGCGGCGCCCGCTACGACGTGGTGGTGACCGACCGCATGAGCGGCCACCAGCGCGTCATCCAGGACGTCCGCCTGCCCATGTTCGGCGAGCACAACGTCACCAACAGCCTCGCCCCCATCGCCATCGCGGTGGAGATGGGCCTGTCCGACGACACCATCCGCCAGTCGCTGGCCGGCTTCTCGGGCGTCAAGCGGCGCTTCACCAAGACCGGCGAGGCCGGCGGCATCACCGTGATCGACGATTACGGCCACCACCCGGTGGAAATCGCCGCCGTGCTGCGTGCCGCCCGCTCGGCCACCACCGGCAACGTCATCGCCGTGGTGCAGCCGCACCGCTACTCGCGGCTCTCGAACCTGTTCGAGGAATTCTGCACCTGCTTCAACGACGCCGACACGGTGATCGTGGCCGATGTCTACGCCGCCGGCGAGGCGCCGGTGCCGGGGGTGGACCGCGACGCCCTGGTCAACGGCCTGCGCCAGCGCGGCCACCGCGGCGCCATCCCGCTCGCCCGGCCGGAGATGCTGGCCGAGACGGTGCGCCGGGTGGCGCGCAAGGGCGACATCGTGGTCTGCCTGGGCGCCGGCAACATCACCGCCTGGGCCCACGCCCTGCCCGCCCAGCTGGCCGAGCTGTACGGACCGGAGGGCGCCGCCGAATGACCCACGACGCCCGCGCCACCGCCACCACTGCCACCGGCGCTTCCGCTTCCGCCGCCGCCCCCGCGCCGCTGCCCGACCGCATGGGCGAGGCGCTGGCCCGCGTGCGCGGCCGGGTGAGCGTCGGCGCCGACCTGGCCCGGGTGACGTGGTTCCGCGTCGGGGGTCCGGCGGAGCTGATGGTGCGGCCGGTGGATGTGGACGACCTGGCGCTGGTGCTGGCGGCCCGCCCGGCCGACGTGCCGCTGACCGTCATCGGCGTCGGCTCCAACCTGCTGGTGCGCGACGGCGGCGTGCCGGGGCTGGTGGTGCGGCTCGGCCGCGGCTTCGCCGACATCGAGGCGGAGGCCGGCGGCTTTGTCCACTGCGGCGCCGCCGCGCTCGACGCCAGCGTCGCCGCCGTCGCCCAGGAAGCCGGCATCGCCGGGCTGGAGTTCCTGACCGGCGTGCCGGGCACCATCGGCGGCGCCCTGCGCATGAACGCCGGCGCCTACGGCCGCGAGATCAAGGACGTGCTGGTCACCGCCGAGGCGCTGGACACCGAAGGCCGCCTGCACACCCTGCGGCCGGAGGACATGGACCTCACCTATCGCCACTGCGGCGTGCCTGAGGACTGGGTGTTCGTGGCCGCCACCCTGAAGGGCGAGCCCGGCGCCGACCCCGCCGCCATCGCCGCCCGCATCGCCGAGATCCGCCGCCAGCGCGAGGACAGCCAGCCCGTGCGCACCCGCACCGGCGGCTCCACCTTCGCCAACCCGGACGGCCACAAGGCCTGGGAACTGATCGACGCCGCCGGCTGCCGCGGCCTGACCATCGGCGGCGCCCAGGTCAGTGAGAAGCACTGCAACTTTCTGCTGAATCTCGGCGATGCCACCGCCGCCGACGTTGAAGCGTTGGGCGAGGAAATCCGCCGCCGGGTGCTCGCCACCAGCGGCATCGCGCTGCGGTGGGAAATCCGCCGCATCGGCGTTCCCGCCGACCATCCCCAGGCCATCCGCCCCACGCCCGACCAAGGAGACGACGCATGACGACCCCGATCACCCGGCGCGTCACCGTGCTCATGGGCGGCTTCTCGGCGGAGCGGGAGGTGTCGCTCAATTCCGGCGCCGCCGCCGTCAAGGCGCTGAAGGACTACGGCTACGTCAACGTGGCGGCGATCGACGTGCCGCGCGACGTGCCGGCCTTCGTGCAGGCGCTGGCGGAGACGAAGCCCGACGTGGTGCTCAATGCCCTGCACGGCCGCTTCGGCGAGGACGGCGCCATCCAGGGAATCCTGGACATGATGCGCATTCCCTACAGCCACTCCGGCCGGCTGGCGAGCGCCATCGCCATGGACAAGCCGACCGCCAAGCTGCTGTTCGCCCAGGCCGGCCTGGACGTCGCCGAGGACCGCATCGTCAGCCGCGCCGAGATGCTGGGCGGCACCGATCCGCTGCCGCGCCCCTATGTCATCAAGCCGCTGAACGAGGGCAGCTCGGTCGGCGTGCACATCGTGCGCGAGGGCGACAACCACCGCTTCGCCGACGACGACTGGCCGTTCGGCGACCGGGTGATGGTGGAAACCTTCATCCCCGGCCGCGAACTGACCGTCGCCGTGATGGGAGAACGTGCGCTGGCCGTGACGGAGATCACAACCCAGCGCGGCTTCTACGATTACGATGCCAAGTACGCCGCCGGTGGCTCCCGGCACGTTCTGCCGGCCGACATCGGCCCGGACATCACGGAACGCGCCATGGACGTCGCCGTGCGGGCCCACCGGGCGCTCGGCTGCCGTGGCGTGTCGCGAACCGACATCCGCTACGACGGCGAGCGCCTCGTGATTCTGGAAGTGAATACGCAGCCCGGCATGACCGCCACCTCGCTCGTCCCCGAGCAGGCGGCCTTCGCCGGCATCCCGTTCCCCGCGCTGTGCCACTGGATGGTGGAGACTGCCGCATGCGACTGCTGAGCCTCGCCATACCGCTGCCGCCGCTCGACATCTTCCCGGGCCGTGGCGGCGGAAAGCCGATCAAGCGCATCGACCCGGTGCGCCCGGCCGCCCGCAAGCCGGACGCCGCCGCCTTCGC
>NZ_BAAAEP010000064.1:0-21041 GCF_039523075.1 Caenispirillum bisanense | reverse complement strand
CCCCCCCCCCCCCCCCCCCCCCCCCCCCCCCCCCCCCCCCCCCCCCCCCCCCCCCGCCCGGCCGGCGGGCGGTCCGCGCGGCTGGCGGCGGCTGCATCTGCACCTCGGCACCCCAACCTTCCTGCGCAACCTGGCGCCGCGCAGCCTGATGGGGCGGTCGGTGCTGATCATCATCACGCCGCTGGTGGTGACCCAGGTGGTGGCGGCCATCATCTTCTACGACAACCACTGGGGCACCATGCTGCGGCGGCTGACCGGCGCCATCGCCGGCGAGATCGCCATGGTGACCGACATGCTGCGCCACGAGCCGGAACTGGCGGAGCGCGAATGGCTGCTGGAAACCGCCCGCCTGCGCCTGCACCTCGACCTGCAGCTGCATGAAGGGGAGATCCTGCCCAACCGGCCGCCCACCCTCGGCAACAGCCAGATGGAGCAGGCGCTGGCCTCGGCGCTGGAGAACCAGGTCAAGCGGCCCTTCGTCATCGACGCCGACAGCCTGGACGACCGGGTGGAAATCCTGGTGCAGCTGCCCGAAGGGGTGCTGGAGGTGCTGGCCCCGCGCAAGCGCCTGTTCTCCTCCACCACCTACATCTTCGTGCTGTGGATGGTCGGCACCTCCATGCTGCTCATGGGCATCGCCACCATCTTCATGCGCAACCAGGTGCGCAGCGTGCGCAAGCTGGCCGCCACCGCCAACAGCTTCGGCAAGGGCCGCGACGTGCCGCGGCTGAAGGAGGAAGGCGCGCGCGAGGTGCGGCAGGCCAGCCACGCCTTCAACCTCATGCGCGACCGCATCTCGCGCCAGATCGAGCAGCGGACCGAGATGCTAGCCGGCGTCTCCCACGACCTGCGCACGCCGCTCACCCGCATGAAGCTGCAACTGGCCATGCTGGGCGACGACGAGGACATCGCCGCCCTGCGCGAGGACGTGGAGGAAATGGAGCGCATGCTGGCCGACTACCTCGCCTTCGCCCGCGGCGAGGGGACGGAGACCAGCGCCCCGGCCGACCTGTCGGCGCTGCTGCAGGATGTGGTCAGCCGCTTCCGCCGCCAGTCCCATGCCGTCGACCTGCACCTGGAAGAAGACATCACCCTGCCGCTGAAGCGCCGCGCCATGGAGCGCTGCCTGTCCAACCTGATCGGCAACGCCTGCCGCTATGCCGGCCATGTGGCGGTGCGGGCGGGCCTGCGCGGCGAGATGGCGGTGATCCTCATCGACGACGACGGCCCCGGCATTCCGCCGGACAAGCGCGAACAGGTGTTCAAGGCCTTCTTCCGCCTGGAAAGCTCGCGCAATCCGCGCACCGGCGGCACCGGGCTCGGCCTGACCATTGCCCGCGACATCGCCCGCAGCCACGGCGGCGAGATCACGCTGGAGGACAGCCCGCTCGGCGGTCTGCGGGTGCGGGTGGACCTGCCGCTGTAAACGACGCAGCGGCCTGACGGGGAGGGGGATGCAGCATGCATGTCAGACGCGGCACGCCGGCCGACCGGCCGTTCATGATGGGCCTGGCCGGCCGGCTGGCGGGGGTGGCGGATTTTCCGTGGCGCACGCCGGCGGAGCTTGAGGCCTTCCAGCACGCCTTCATGACCGAGGCGCTGGCGCGGCCGGACACCCTGACCCTGGTGGCGGAAGAGGCTGACGGCGGGCCGCTGCTCGGCTTCGCGGCCATGGAGCCCCACCCCGACGACATCACCGGCGGGCCGGGCGGCTACCTGTCGCTGCTGGCGGTGACGCAGGCGGCGGAAGGGCGCGGCGTCGCCCGCGCCCTGGTGGCGGCGGCGGAGGAGACGGCGCGGCAGCAGGGCTGGCAGGTGCTGGCGCTGGACGTGTTCGCCACCAACGCCCGCGGCCGCCGGTTCTACGACAGCCTCGGCTTCCGGGCGGAGACGCTGCGGCTGGTCAAGCCGCTGCCCCCCGCCGAGGGCTGAGCGGTCCTTACAGGCGCTGCTGCAGGGCGGCGACGATCTGGTCGGTGTAGGGCGTCACCGCCTGCACGTCTTCCTTGGGCGCCTGGGCGAACATGCTGACGGCCAGCAGCAGGCCCTTCAGCATGGTGCGGTCCTGCGGCGTGATGTCGGGGTTGGTATCCAGTTCCCGCTCCGCCGCCCGCAGCGGGTTGTCGGCCCCCTGGCGGTCGAGCGCCATCACCCCCAGCGCCTTGGTCACCCGGTTGGCGACGCCGGCCCAGTCCTCGGGGTTCTCGAAGCCGTGGCGGCCGACGGCGCTGTCGAGGTCGCTGTAGGCGGCGGTGCCGCGCAGCCCTTCCACCATCATCGCGAACGGATTGCCCGCCAGCGCCTGCGGCTTCAGCACCGTCGGCGCCACCTGGCGGGCGGTGTCCTGGTGGCGGTCGGTCCACAGGCGGATGGCCGGGATCGACTCGATGAAGGCCTCGATGGTCGGGCCGTTGAGCGGCGCCGCCGCCTGCTGCGAGGCGGCCTGCACCGGCGACGCGGCAACCACCGGCAGGGCAGCCACCGGAACGGCGGCGGCAACGGCGGCGAGCAGCAGGGCGGGCAGTCGGGGCATGGGGCCTTCCTTCCTCAGGAACTGGTCTGGTCGTCAAACGGCACCCTACACAACGCCTGTGGCGGGATGAAGGCGGTCATGCGGCCTCCGCAGGGCTGCGGCGCGGTCTTCGGAGGTAAATCTGGACGGGGCAGTCCAATTTGCGGCTTGCGAGCGTCTTCATCTGCCGCTACCTTGGAATTCATGGACGCGGCAGTCCATCAATGTCTTGGATCAGCCGCTTGCACCCCGTCGATGGAGACCAGGACCGATGCGCAAGCCCGCGCTGATGATCGTCGCCGCTGCCACCCTGCTGGCCGCCGGCGGCACCTACGGGTGGCAGTGGTACAGCCACGGCCGCTTCGTGGAGACGACCGACAATGCCTATGTCCGCAGCGATGTGGTGACGGTGGCGCCCAAGGTGGCCGGCTACGTCACCCGCCTGCCGGTGACCCACAACCAGCGGATCGCCGCCGGCGATGTGCTGGTGGTGATCGACGACGCCGACTACCGCGCCAAGGTCGCCCAGGCCGAGGCGGCGGTGCAGGCGGCGCAGGCGGCGGTGACCGTCATCGACCGCCAGGCCGCCCAGAGCACCAGCCTGATCACCGAGGCCGAAGCGCGGGTGCGCGCCGCCGGGGCGGACCGGGCGCGGGCCGGCGACGACCTCAAGCGCTACAAGGCGCTGAGCGAGTCGCAGTATGCCTCCACCCAGAAATACCAGTCGGCCCTGGCCGATGCCCGCAAGTCCGACGCCGCCGTCGCCCAGGCGGAGGCGGCCCTGGCCGCCCAGCGCTCCACCCTCGACCTGCTGGCCGCCCAGCGCCTGCAGGCGGAAGCCGAGGTGGCGCGGGCACGGGCGGCGCTGGAGGAAGCCCGCATCGCCCTCGCCAACACCGTCATCCGCGCTGCCGCCGACGGCGTGGTCGGCAACCTGGGGGTGGAGGTCGGCCAGTACGTCAGCCCCGGCCGCCAGGTCATGAGCGTGGTGCCGGTGGACGAGGTCTATGTGGTCGCCAACTTCAAGGAGACTCAGCTCGGCCGCGTGCGCGTCGGCCAGCCGGTGGACCTGCACGTCGATGCCTACCCCGACCGCACCTTCGCCGGCGTGGTCGACAGCGTGGCGCCCGGCAGCGGCGCCGTGTTCAGCCTGCTGCCGCCCGACAACGCCACCGGCAACTTCACCAAGATCGTCCAGCGCGTGCCGGTGAAGATCCGGCTGGTGGACGGCACCCCCGGCGACGCCCTGCTGGTGCCCGGCCTGTCGGTGGAGGCCAGCGTCAACACCCGCGCCGCCACCGAGGGCGACGGCAGCGGCCGGGCGCTGGCCGGCCTGTCGGCCCTCGGCCTGACGCCGGCCACCGCCTTCGCCGCCACCCCGGCGACCGAAACCGCCGCCGCTCCCTCTCCCGCCGCGTCCAACTGAGGCCGCCCCGCCATGACCGCCGCCACCTCCACCGCCATCCCAGCCGCCACCCCGGCCGCCGAGGCCGCTGCTGCCGCCGCCGTGCCGCCGCCGGCCCGGCCGGCGGTGGGGCTCGGGCCGAAGCTGGGCTTCCTGGCCATGGTGGTCGGGATGTTCATGGCCATCCTCGACATCCAGATCGTCGCCGCCTCCCTGGCCGAGATCCAGGCCGGGCTGGCCGCCAGCGCCGACGAGATCATCTGGGTGCAGAACAGCTACCTGATCGCCGAAGTCATCATGATCCCGCTATCGGGGTATCTGGCGCGGGCCTTCGGCACCCGCTGGACCTTCGTGCTGTCGGCCGGCGGCTTCACCCTCACCAGCTTGCTGTGCGCCTTCGCCACCAGCATGGACCAGATGATCGTCTTCCGCGCCCTGCAGGGGTTCGTCGGCGGCGCCATGATCCCGCTGGTGTTCGCGTCGGCCTATACCATCTTCCCGCGCGACAAGCAGGCCGGCGTGACGGTGGTGGTCGGTCTGGTGGCGACCATCGCCCCCACCGTCGGCCCCACCCTCGGCGGCTGGCTGACCGAAACCCTGTCGTGGCACTGGCTGTTCCTGGTCAACGTGGTGCCGGGGGCCATCGTCACCGCCGTGGTCTGGGCGCTGATCGACATCGACCGGCCGCAGCCGCACCTGATCCGCAGCATGGACGTGCCGGGGCTGCTGATGATGGCGCTGTTCCTCGGCAGCCTCGACTTCGTGCTGGAGGACGGCGCCCGCAACGACTGGTTCGACGACCACCACATCCTCACCTTCTCCATCGTCGCGGCGGTGGCCGGCATCGGCTTCTTCTGGCGCACGCTGACGGCGCGCAACCCCATCGTCGACCTGACCGCCTTCAAGGACCGCAACTTCGCCACCGGCTGCCTGTTCAGCTTCGTGCTCGGCATCTCGCTCTACGGCCTCGTGTACCTGCAGCCGCAGTTCCTGGCGCGGGTGCGGGACCTGAACGCCCTGCAGATCGGCGAGGTGATGTTCGTCACCGGCCTGGCGCAGTTCCTGTCCGCCCCCATCGCCGGCGGCCTGTCGCGCAAGGTGGACCCGCGCCTCATGCTGTCCATCGGCTTCGGGCTGATCGCGGTCTCCAACATCATGCTGACCAACCTGACCCCCGAGTCGGACTATTGGGAACTGTTCCTGCCCCAGATCCTGCGCGGCATGGGGTTCATGTTCGGCATCATTCCGGTCAACGTGCTGGCGCTCGGCACCCTGCCGCCGGAAAAGTTGAAGAATGCGTCGGGCCTTTACAACCTGATGCGCAACCTGGGCGGCGCCTTCGGGCTGGCCGGCATCACCACCGTCATGACCGAGCGCAGCGCCTTCCACTGGGCGCGGCTGTCGGAACACGTCAACCCGGCGCGGCCGGAGGTGCAGGGCCGCATCGACGCCCTGGCCGCCCGCCTGGCCGAGCAGGTGCCCGGCATCGACGGCGAAGTGGCGGCGGTGAAGATGATCGCCGGCGAAGTCATGCGCCAGGTGACGGTGCTGACCTTCATCGACGTGTTCTGGCTGATGTCCCTGGTGGTGGGAGGTGCCATTGCGGTTGTCATCCTGGCCCGCAAGCCCGACCATGCGAAAAGCGCCGGCGGCCACTGAGGCCGTCGTCGCAGCCCCTCCGTGCCAGAGAGCCCTCGCCTGCAGCAAGAAGGCCGTTCCGTGTCAGAGACCCCCTGTTGTGCCAAGCCCGCCGCCCGCGGCCGCCGGCCCGACCCGCGCAAGCGGGCCGCCATCATCGAGGCCGCCGCCAACCTGTTCGTCAGCCACGGCTACGGCATCACCATGGATGCCATCGCCGCCCAGGCCGGCGTCTCCAAGCAGACCATCTACAACGCCTTTTCCACCAAGGAAGACCTGTTCGCCGCCGTCATCACCTCCCGGGTGGAGACGGTGCTGGGCGGCCTGTCGCGCCCCCTGGCCGATGCCCGGCCGGAGGACGTGCTGCGGCAGGTGGCGGCACAGTTCCTGCGCTTCATCGCCGGCGGCGCATCGGTCTGCGTGCAGCGCATGATCATCATGTCGGGCAGCGAGGCGGAACCCGATCTCGCCCGTCGGTTCTATGAAAACGGCCCGCGCCGCGCCGTCGGCCTGCTGGCCGCCTACCTGCGGCAGGAGACCGCCGCCGGCCGCCTGCAGGTGGACGATGCCGACCTGGCGGCGGAAAGCTTCCTCGGCATGCTCAACGGCCACGTCCACATGCGCCGGCTGCTCGGCCTGCAGATCCAGTGGGATGACGAGGAACTGGCCCGCAAGGTGGACTACAGCGTCGCCGTGTTCCTGAAGGCGCACGGCGTTTCGCCCGCCTAGTCAGTCCGTTTCCGGCCCCGAGTCGCGGATGGTGCGGCGGCGCATCAGCACCTCCGCCACCGCCCGGCACAGCAGCGCCCAGGCGGCGCCGATGATCCAGCCGGCGGCCACGTCGGTGGGCCAGTGGACGCCCAGGAACACCCGGCTCAGGCCGACCAGCAGGGCGATCACCAGCGCCGAGGCCATGATGAACACCTTCAGCCGCCGGCTGGGCTGCACCGCCGCCAGCAGGGCGCCGAGGGTGAGGTAGGTGACGGCCGCCAGGGTGGAATGGCCGCTGGGGAAGCTGAGGGTGTGGACGTCCACCAGATGCGGCACCAGATCGGGCCGCGCCCGCTGGAACACCAGCTTGAGGCCGTGGCTGATGAGCATGCCGCCGCCGATGGACACCAGCACCAGCGCCGCCGCCCCCCACCGCCGCGACAGGCCGAGGTAGCCGATCACCAGCAGCGTCACCAGGGTGAGGACGGTGAACCCGCCGAGCGCCGTGATGTCGGTCGCCACCTGGGCGATCCACGGCGGGCCGACCGGGTCCTGGGTCAGCGGATCGCGGAAGAACAGCAGGATCTGCGAATCGAAGGTGTGGGTTTCATCTTCCGCCACTTCGTCGGCGATGATCCCGAAGACCCACAGGGCGGCGAAGACCGCCAGCAGGATGGTCAGCAGCCGCGCCTCCCGCCGCGCCAGCAGCAGGGCGGCGGGGGTGGAGCGGCGCAGGCGGGTGAGGGCGGTCGTCAGCATGGTGGCCGATCAACGCCCGGTGGTGGCGGCAGGCTGCCGCCGCCACCACCGTTACCGCTGACCTGTCAGACGTTGAACAGGAAGTGCATGACGTCGCCGTCCTGCACCACGTACTCCTTGCCTTCCGCCCGCATCTTGCCGGCCTCCTTGGCGCCCACTTCGCCGTTGCAGGCGACGTAGTCGTCATAGGCGATGGTTTCGGCGCGGATGTAGCCGCGTTCGAAGTCGGTGTGGATCTGGCCCGCGGCTTCCGGGCCCTTGGCGCCCTTGCGGACGGTCCAGGCGCGGGCTTCCTTGGGGCCGACGGTGAAGAAGCTGATCAGGTGCAGCAGCTCGAACCCGGCGCGGATCACCCGCGACAGGCCGGTTTCCTGCAGGCCGAGGTCTTCCAGGAAGGCCTGCTTCTCCGCCGGGTCGTCCAGCTGCGCCACTTCCGCCTCGATGGCGGCGGAGATGACGACGGTGGCGGCACCCTGGGCGCGGGCCATCTCGGCCACCTTCTCCGACAGGGCGTTGCCGGTGGCGGCGGCGGATTCCTCCACGTTGCAGACGTAGAGCACCGGCTTGGCGGTCAGCAGCTGCAGCTGGCGAAAGATCTTCATGCCGTCCTCGTCGGACGGGCGGGCGGTGCGGGCGGGCTTGCCGTCGCGCAGGGCGGCCAGCACCGGCTCCATCACCGCGACCCACTCCTTGGCGTCCTTCTCGCCCGACTTGGCCTTCTTCTGGAGCGGCACGATGCGCCGCTCCAGGCTGTCCAGGTCGGCGAGCATCAGCTCGGTCTCGATGGTCTCGGCGTCGCGGATGGGATCGACCGAGTTCTCGACGTGGGTGATGTTGTCATCCTCGAAGCAGCGCAGCACCTGCACGATGGCGTCGGTCTCGCGGATGTTGGCGAGGAACTGGTTGCCCAGGCCCTCCCCGCGCGAGGCGCCGCGCACCAGGCCGGCGATGTCGACGAATTCCAGCTGGGTCGGGATGATCTGCTTGGAGCCGGCAATCTTCGCCAGCACCTCAAGGCGCGGGTCGGGCACGGCGACGCGGCCGACGTTGGGCTCGATGGTGCAGAACGGGAAGTTGGCCGCCTGGGCCGCCGCCGTCGAGGTCAGCGCATTGAAGAGGGTCGACTTGCCGACGTTGGGCAGGCCGACGATGCCACAGTTGAAACCCATCTCTACGACGACTCCGTTCCGTTGGGGCCCGAAAGCTTCGCCTTGGCCTTTTCGAGCGCGATCTGCAGGGCATTCTTGCCGGCATCGGCGTCCGCCGGGGCGGCACCGGTGGCGGGGCCAGAGCCGGCGGGGCCGGAGGTGACCGGCGCCGGGCGCGGCGGCTTCGGGGCCGGCGGCGGCGCGATGTCCAGCGTCACCTTGTTCATGAAGCCGCCCTCGTTGCCCTTCACGAGCAGCGGCAGGTGGGCGGCGACCGAGGCCAGCAGCGGCTCCAGCCAGGCCTCGTCGGCCTTGGCGAAGTCGTGCAGCACGTAGTTCGCCACCTGCTCCTTGGTGGCCGGGCGGCCGACGCCCAGGCGCACCCGCCAGTAATCCTTGCCGATGTGCTGGTCGAGCGACCGCAGGCCGTTGTGGCCGGCGTGGCCGCCGCCCTGCTTGACCCGCAGCTTGCCCGGCGGCAGTTCGATCTCGTCGTACACGACGATCACGTCCTTGGGCAGGATCTTGTAGAAGCGCACCGCCTCGCCGACCGCCTGACCGGACAGGTTCATGTAGGTCAGCGGCTTCATGACGATGACTTTTTCACCGCCGACGGTGCCGTCGGCGATCTCCGCCTGGAACTTGCCGCGCCAGGGGGAAAAAGCGTGGCGGCGGACGATTTCGTCCGCCGCCATGAAGCCGATGTTGTGGCGGTTTCTGGCGTATCCCGCACCGGGATTGCCAAGGCCGACCACCAGACGCATCGGAAACTCCCTTGCTCAGGGGACGCCTCAGGCGCCTTCGCCCTCGGCAGCCGCTTCGGACTTCATGCCCGACGGCGCGGCGATGGTGCAGATGGTGAAGTCGCGGTCGGTGATGGTCGGCGCAACGCCGGCCGGCAGCGTCACGGCGCTGATGTGCACCGAGTCGTTGATGTCCACACCGGCCAGATCGACCTCGATGGCTTCCGGCAGGGCGTTCGCCTTGGCCTTCACCTCGATCTCGTGGCGCACGATGTTCAGCACGCCGCCGCGCTTGATGCCCGGGCAGCGGTCCTGGTTGATGAAGTGCACCGGCACTTCGACCACCACGTCGGTGTCGGCGGACACGCGCATGAAGTCGACGGCGATGGGCGCATCGGTCACCGGGTGGAACTGCACGTCGTGGACCATCACCGTCTCGGTGTCGCCGCCTTCGATCGCCAGATCGAACACGCGGGTCGAGAAGCCGGCCTTGTGCATGGCCGCCATCAGCGGACGGGGGTCGATGGAGACCAGGACGGGCGCCTGCTTGTTGCCGTAGACCACGCCGGGCACGAGGCCCTGACGACGGGTCGCACGGGCTGCCCCCTTACCTGCCCGGTCGCGTCGAGTGACGTTCAGGGTGTTTTCATTGGCCATTTTGATGCTCCTAGGGTTGGCCTGTCACGCCATGGGCCTCCAGGGGTGCCCAAGACGCAAGACCCCGCGTCTGCCGGCGGGGCCTCGGAAAGCGGGTTGTTTACCCCGGATGAGGGCGGAAGGCAACCGGGAATGGCCGCGTGCGGGGGGTAGGGCGCGCGGATGCGCCTCACCAGATGCGGCGGACGCCGAAGTCGTCCAGGGCGCTGTCGCAGGACACCAGCGCCATGTCCTCGCTCAGGGCCTGGGCAGCCAGCATGCGGTCGAACGGATCGCGGTGGTCGCCGGGCAGGAGTCCCGCCGCCTGGGCATGATCAAGGGTGACGTCAAGCGTCAGGAAGCCCTGCAGCCAGAGCGTCCGGCGCAGATCGTGGACCCACGGCTTGATGGTCGGCAGCTTGCCCAGCCGGAACTTGATGGTCAGTTCCAGGGCGCTTATGGCGCTGACGTAGGCGGTGCGGCGATGGGTGCTGACGGTTTCCTGCACCCGGGCGGGCAGGCGGTCGCTGCCCTCCAGCCACCACAGGAGGGCATGCGTGTCGAGCAGCAGCCTCACGGATCGCGACCTTCCCACGCCCGCAGTTCTTCCTCCGGCAGCGGGTCGAAGAAGCTGTCGTCGAGGTGGATCAGGCCCTTCATGGAGCCGAATCGCGGCAGCGGCCGCTCTTCCCCCTCCCGCCGCACGAAGCTGCCGACGACGGCGTCGCCGTCCTTCAGTTCCACTTCGTCGCCGGCGCGGGTGGAGGCCAGCACCTCCGCCAGCTTCGGGTCCTTCATCTGAACGGTGATCTTGCCCATGACAAACGCCCCACATCGTCCTGCCGGACAATATGGGGCGTTACGGGCGGCGGCGTCAAACGACGGCCGGCCGGCGTCTCACCAGAGGCGGCGGACGCCGAAGTCGTCCAGGGCTTCGTCGCGGGAGACGATGGTCATATCCTCAAGCAGGGCCTGGGCTGCCAGCATGCGGTCGAACGGGTCGCGGTGGAGCCCCGTCAGACTGCCGGCCGTCTCTCCATGGCGCGCCGTGACAGGAAGTTCGGCAAACCCTGCCATTTCAATAAGATGCGGCAGCCCGTCCACCGGCAACCGCGGCCACAGGGGCAGCTTTCCCAGGCGGATCAGGGTCGCCAGTTCCCAGACCGATGCCGCGCTCACCCTGGTGGAGCCTGCGTTCTGCTCGATCTGCTCGCGCAGGGAGGACGGCAGCCGCGGATTGCCCTCCACCCACCAGATGAAGGCGTGGGTGTCCAGCAGCAGTCTCAATAGTCGCCACTCCGCAGTCCCAGGTCTGCCGGCGGGATCGGGCCGACGATGGAGTCGTCGCTGAAACCGGCGATGCGGGGCCGCAACATCCCGAAGGTGCTGCGGGCTTCCGCAGGGTCCCCCTCCCGCCGCACGAAGCTGCCGACGACGGCGTCGCCGTCCTTCAGTTCCACTTCGTCGCCGGCGCGGGTGGAGGCCAGTACCTCCGCCAGCTTCGGGTCCTTCATCTGAACGGTGATCTTGCCCATGACAAACGCCCCACATCGTCCTGCCGGACAATATGGGGCGTTGCAGGCGGTAACGTCAAACGACGGCCGGTGTCAGTCGAACAGGCTGGACACCGAGCGTTCGTCGCTGATGCGGTCGATGGCTTCGGCCAGCAGCGGCGCGATGGTGATCTGGCGGATGTTGTCGGCCAGCCGCACCGCTTCGGTCGCCTGGATGGAGTCGGTGATCACCAGCTCCTTCAGCGGCGAGGAGGTGACGCGGGCAACCGCGCCGCCCGACAGCACGCCGTGGGTGACGTAGGCCGAGACGCTCTTGGCGCCGGCGTTCATCAGGGCGACAGCGGCATTGCACAGCGTGCCGGCGGAGTCGACGATGTCGTCCACCAGGATGCAGTTGCGGCCCTTCACGTCACCGATGATGTTCATCACCTCCGACACGCCGGCGCGCTCGCGGCGCTTGTCGATGATGGCGAGGTCGGCCTCGATGCGCTTGGCGATGCCGCGGGCGCGCACCACGCCGCCGACGTCCGGCGACACCACCATCAGGTTCTCGCCGGCGTAGCGGTCCTTGATGTCCTGCACGAACACCGGGGCGGAGTACAGGTTGTCGAGCGGGATGTCGAAGAAGCCCTGGATCTGGCCGGAGTGCAGGTCCAGCGTCACCACGCGGTTGGCGCCGGCCTGGGTGATCAGGTTGGCCACCAGCTTGGCGGTGATCGGCGTGCGCGGGCCGGTCTTGCGGTCCTGGCGGGCGTAGCCGAAGTAGGGCACCACCGCGGTGATGCGGCGGGCGGAACCGCGGCGCAGCGCATCGAGCGTCACCAGCAGTTCCATCAGGTTGTCGTTGGCGGGGTAGCTGGTCGGCTGGACGACGAAGACGTCCTCGCCGCGCACGTTTTCCTGGATCTCGACGAAGACTTCCATGTCCGAGAAGCGGCGGACGGTGGCGTGGGTCAGTTCAAGATGCAGGTAGGCCGCAATGGCCTCGGCAAGCGGGCGGTTGGCGTTGCAGGCGAGGACTTTCATGCCTTCGGGTCCCGGGGCGCGTGATGGGGAAATGGGAAAACCCGGTCGCGCAGGCGCTCCCGGGCGGGGCGGACTTTATCAACGGCACCCCGGGGTGTAAACCCGTCTTCACCGCGCTGTAACGGTGGTCTGGCAAGCGTTTCCGCCGGCCGCCGCGCCGCACCGGCAACCGGCGCGGGCGATGGCCGGCGGTGCCTCAGCCGAGGCGCTTTTCCAGGGCGTCGCAGAAGGTTTCCATGGCCTTCACGCGGGCGTGGCGCTTGTCGTTCGCTTCCACCAGCGTCCACGGCGCGGTGTGGGTGGAGGTGCGCTCGATCATCTCGTTCACCGCCGTCTCGTAGGCGTCCCACTTCTCGCGGTTGCGCCAGTCCTCGTCGGTCAGCTTCCAGCGCTTGTAGGCGATCTGCTCCCGCTGCTTGAAGCGTTCGTGCTGTTCTTCCTTGGTGATGTGGAACCAGTACTTCACCAGGACGGAGCCGTGCTCGATCAGCTGTTCCTCGAAGTCGCGGATTTCCGAATAGGCGCGCTTCCATTCCTCCTGCGTCGCGAAACCTTCCACCCGCTCCACCAGCACGCGGCCGTACCAGCTGCGGTCGTAGATGGTCACCCGGCCGGCGCGCGACAGGTGGCGCCAGAACCGCCACAGGTAATGGTGGGCGCGTTCTTCGTCAGTGGGGGCGGCGACCGGGATCACCTGATAATCGCGCGCATCCAGGCCGGCGGTCATGCGGCGGATGGCGCCGCCCTTGCCGGCGGCGTCCCAGCCTTCGAACACCAGGATGGAACTCACCCCTTCGGCCCGCGCCCGGCGCTGCAGGCCGTTCAGGCGGGCGCGCTGGATCTGCAGCTGCTCGGCATAGCCCTTCTTGTCGTAGCTGCGCGTCATGTCGAGGCTCGACAGGATCGACGGCATGCGGCTGAGGATGGCGGTGCCGACCGGGTCGGTCCCCGCCGCGACGGCCTCGGGCACGGCGGTTTCGGCCGCGGTCGCGGCGGCGGTGGCGGCCGGGTGCTGCTTCTTCTGCTTCGAGTCGAGGGTGGTCACCAGCCGCTTGCGCATCTTCTGGGCGTCCATGTGGCGGCGGGCGGCATCGCGGATGGCGGTGAGCACGGTCAGCGAGCGGTAGCGCGGGTCCAGCCCCTCGACGATCTGCCACGGCGCATGGCCCATGCTGGTCTGCACGATCAGCCGTTCCGAGGCGGTGATGAAGTCGTCGTACATCTCCCAGTGCTTCCAGTCGCGTTCGGTGACGCGCCAGGATTCGTGGGGGTCCTTCTCCAGCGTCTTCAGCCGCTTCTTCTGTTCCTTCTTGCCGAGGTGCATCCAGAACTTGAGGATCAGCGCGCCGTCGTCGGCCAGCTCCTTCTCGAAGGTGGCGATGCGGTTGAGGCGTTCGTCGAACTGGGCGTCGCCGATGCGGTTCCAGGCGCGGTCGAGCAGCGGCTGGGAGTACCAGGCGGAGAGGAACAGGCCGATCTTGCCGCGCGGCGGCAGGTCGCGCCAGTAGCGCCAGAACAGCGGCCGCTCGCGCTCTTCCTCCGACGGTTCGGTATAGGCGCGGGTGACGATCCAGCGCGGGTCCATCCACTCGTTGAGGAGGTTCATGGTCTCGCTCTTGCCGGCGCCGTCGACGCCGGCGAACAGGATGACGACCGGGAAGTCGCAGGTGCGCAGCTGCTGCTGCAGGTCCACCATGTCGATGCGCAGGGCATCGGCGACGGCCTCGAAATCTTCCTTCGAGACGGTGCGGCCCAATTCGGCGGTGCGGAACATCCCCTCTCTCCCCTCCGGCGTTCATAGGTCTGACGGCAAAGAGACTACCCGCCGCGCCGCCGCATGCAACGGCCCAAGTCACTGATATGACGGAGGTCGTGAAAGTCCTACGCTGGCGGGTGGGTTTGCGCTGCGGTGGACGCCGGACTGTCACCGGAATGGTGCTGGATTCGGCCGCGGTTCTGTGAGAAACGATAGAACCCGTTTTTGCCGCCCCGACGGGCGGTTAGATCGTTTTCGGACCGGCCCCGCCCTCGGGGCCGCAAGACCATTGTGACGGAGGATGGTATGGCAGTTCGCGTTGCGATTAACGGCTTTGGACGCATTGGCCGCCTTGTTCTGCGCGCCCTCGTCGAGTCCGGCCGCTCGGACATCGAAGTCGTCGCGATCAACGACCTTGGCTCGGCCGAGGCCAATGCGCACCTGCTCAAGTATGACTCCGTCCACGGCATCCTGCCGGCCGAGGTCTCGGTCGAAGGCGACAGCATGGTGGTCGGCGACAAGCGCATCAAGGTCATCGCCGAGCGTGACCCGACCAAGCTGCCGTGGGCCGACCTGAAGGTCGACATCGTTGCCGAGTGCACCGGCATCTTCACCGACAAGGACAAGGCGAAGGTCCACCTGGACGCCGGCGCCAAGCGCGTGCTGGTCTCCGCCCCGTCCAAGGGCGCCGACCTGACCGTCGTCTACGGCGTCAACCACGACAAGCTGAGCGCCGACCACCTGGTGGTCTCCAACGCCTCCTGCACCACCAACTGCCTTGCGCCGGTGGCCTGGGTGCTGAACGAGACGTTCGGCGTGCAGCACGGCTTCATGACCACCATCCACGCCTACACCGGCGACCAGCGCACCGTGGACACCCTGCACAAGGACCTGTACCGCGCCCGCGCCGCCGCCATGTCCATGATCCCGACCTCCACCGGCGCCGCCAAGGCCGTCGGCCTGGTGCTGCCGGAACTGGCCGGCAAGCTGGACGGCGTGGCCGTGCGCGTGCCGACCGCCAACGTCTCGCTGGTCGACCTCAAGGTGGTGCTCGGCAAGACCGTCACCGCCGACGAAGTCAACGCCGCCATCAAGGAAGCCGCCAACGGCCGCCTGAAGGGCATCCTCGGCTACAACGAGCTGCCGCTGGTGTCGATCGACTTCAACCACAACGCCAACAGCTCCACCTTCGACGCGCCGGGCACCAAGGTGCTGGAAGGCAACTTCGTGCGCGTGATGTCGTGGTACGATAACGAGTGGGGCTTCTCCAACCGCATGCTCGACACCGCCGTGGCCATGGGCAAGCTGATCTGATCCGGCTGCCCGCCGCGCGATACGAAAGCACTGCATGCCGCCCCCGCGAACACCTGCTCGCGGGGGCGGTTCCCCATGGACCGGATGCGATCTGACGAGAGGAAGTTTTCCATGGCCGACTTCAAGACCATCGACGACATCGATGTGGCCGGCAAGCGCGTGCTGGTGCGCTCCGACCTCAACGTGCCGATGAAGGACGGCAAGGTCACCGACACCACCCGCATCGACCGTTCCTGCGACACCATCCGCGATCTGGTCGCCAAGGGCGCCAAGGTCGTCGTGCTGTCCCACTTCGGCCGTCCCAAGGGCAAGCGCAACGACGACATGAGCCTGAAGCCGGTGGCCGAGGCGCTGTCCGCCGCCCTTGGCACCCCGGTCGCCTTCGCCGACGACTGCATCGGCCCGGCCGCCGAAACGGTGGTCAACGGCCTGGCCTCCGGCGAGGTGGCGCTGCTGGAAAACCTGCGCTTCCACGCCGAGGAAGAAAAGAACGACCCCGGCTTCGCCCGCACCCTGTCGACGCTGGGCGACGTCTACGTCAACGATGCCTTCTCGGCCGCCCACCGCGCCCACGCCTCCACCGAGGGCGTCGCCCACCTGCTGCCGAGCGCCGCCGGCCGCCTGATGCAGGCGGAGCTGGAGGCGCTGACCAAGGCGCTGGGCAAGCCGGAACGGCCGGCGGCGGCGCTGGTCGGCGGCGCCAAGATCTCCACCAAGCTCGACGTTCTCGGCAATCTGATCGAGAAGGTGGACATGATCATCATCGGCGGCGGCATGGCCAATACCTTCCTGTTCGCCAAGGGCATCGCCATCGGCAAGTCCCTGTGCGAGTCGGACATGGCCGACACCGCCCGCGCCATCATGGAAAAGGCGGAAAAGGCCGGCTGCGAGATCGTGCTGCCGCAGGACGTGGTGGTGGCGCCCGAGTTCAAGGAAGGCGCCCCGGCCACCACCGTCGCCTTCGACGCGGTGCCGGAAGACCAGATGATCCTCGACATCGGCCCGCAGGCCATCGAGACGCTGAAGCAGAAGCTGGCCGGCTGCAAGACGCTGGTGTGGAACGGCCCGCTCGGCGCCTTCGAGATCAAGCCGTTCGACACCGCCACCAACGCCATCGCACAGGAAGCCGCCCGCCTCACCGCCGAAGGCAAGCTGCTGACGGTGGCCGGCGGCGGCGATACCGTCTCGGCCCTGGCCAATGCGGGGGTGGAGGGGCAGTTCTCCTACGTCTCCACCGCCGGCGGCGCCTTCCTGGAATGGCTGGAAGGCAAGACCCTGCCGGGCGTCGCCGCGCTGGCCGACTGATCCTCGGCGGCGGGCGGACCGCAGTACGGAAAGAAGGGCGTCCGGCCATGGCCGGGCGCCCTTTTCCTATGCCTGGGGGAGGGGTGCAGCGGCGGCTTGACGCAGAAATTAATGATGTTAAATTAATCTCATTAATTTCCTCGCCCATGACCAGAGTCCGCCATGGCACGCCCCCGCAAGGACCAGCAGATCGACATTCCGGCCCGCGCGGTCGAAGAGACCATGCGGCTGCTCGACACGCAGGAGGCGGCGGCGATCACCCTGGCGCAGGTGGCGGCCGCCGTCGGGTGTCGGGCGCCGGCGCTCTATGCCTACTTCGCCGGCCGGGAGGCGCTGCTGCGGGCCGTGCATGACGCCGGCTTCCGCCTGCTGCTGGAGGAGAAGCTGGCGGTGGCGGCGCGCCATGCCGACGCCCCGCTGGACCGCCTGCGGGAGGGTGGCCTTGCCTACCTCCGCTTCGCCGCCGAGCATCCCGGCCTCTACCGGCTGATGTTCTCGCCGCCCGCCGGTGCCGACCTGCCGGACGATCCCTTCGCCACCGATGCCGGCGCCGGCTGCCTGGCCATGCTGGAGCGCGCCATCGCCGCCTGCCAGGCCGAGGGTTACCTGCCCGGGCGGCCGGCGGCGCAGGTGGCCTTCACCCTGTGGTCGGCGGTGCATGGGGCCGCCTCGCTGGTGCTGCAGGGGCGGGCGCCGGTGCCGGCCGGGCAGGACGCCATGGCCGCCGCCGCCGGGGTGGTGGCCGACCTGATGGACTTCATCCGCCGCAGCCGGCCGTCGCCGGACCGGCCCTGAACCCACATCCATCGAAGGGGGAGATCATGCGTCGTCGTTACTGGTACGTGGCCGCGCCGCTGGCGCTGGCCGTGGCCGCCGTGGCCGGCTGGGTCGGCGTCTCGGCGATCCTGACGGAGCGGGAGATTGCTGCCCACGCCGCCGCCATCCGCGACATCGCCGGCCGCCATCCCTCGGCCGCCGCCGATGCCGCCGCCCTGGCCGCCCTGCCGCCGCCGGTGCAGCGGTATCTCGCCTTCGCCGTGCCGGACGCGCAGGCCCGCTTCCGCACCGTCACCCTGACGGCGGAGGGCGACTTCCGCCGCCCGCTGACCGAAGGCTTCAGCCCCACCACCGCCGCCCAGACCATCGCCGTCGGCACCCCGGCGCTGATGTTCGACGCCACCACCCCGCTCGGCCCGGTGCTGTGGGCGCGGGCCTATGATTTCTTCGCCGACGGACGCATGGAGATGCGTGCCCGCATCGCCTCCGCCCTCACCGTCGTCGACGAAAGCGCCACCGAGGCGCTCAACCGCACCTCCCTGCGGCGCTGGCTGCTGGAAAGCCCGCTCTACCCCATGGCCCTGCTGCCCGGCGGCCCGGTGCGGTGGGAGGCCATCGACGACAGTCGCGCCCGCGCCATCGTCTCAGGCTTCGGGCTGGAGGCGGCCATGGTGGCGACCTTCCGCCCCGACGGCAGCCTCGCCAGCTTCGACGCCGAGCAGGACGGCGACCTGACCACGCCCTACCACGGCTCCGGCGAGCACGCCGCCCGCAGCGACTACCGCCCGGTAGCCGGCATGATGATCCCGCACGCCTTCGAAATCGCCCGCGCCGCCGGCGGCGCCATCCATCCGTTCTGGACCGGCCGCATCACCACCATCCGCTTTGAATAGGAGGGCGCCGGGCGGTTGGCGCTTGCATGACTGACCCGTCAGTCATATAAGAGGGGTGTCGTTTCACCACCCCTCGGGAGCCCGCCGCCGCCATGACCGCCGCCCCTGCCCCCACCGCTGCCCGCTCCGGCCGGCGCTCGCGCGTCGGGGACAGCCGTGAGGACCGCGAGGCGGTCATCATCGCGGCCGGTCTGGCCGAGTTCCTGGAGAAGGGCTACGCCGCCACCCGCGTCGACGATGTCGCGAGGCAGGCGGGCGTCGCCAAGGGCACCGTCTACCTTTATTTCCCGTCGAAGGAAGACCTGTTCCACGCCGTCATCCGCCACAGCATCGCGCCGCTGGTGGATGTGGTGGAGGCGGTGGCCGCCACCCCCGGCGCCTCTGCCGCCGCCGTGCTGAAGCAGGTGCTGGCGACCCTCTACGCCGAAGTGGCGGGCACCGAGCGGCGCGAGGTGTTCCGCCTGCTTATCGCCGAAAGCGGCCGTTTTCCGCAGCTTGCCGCCTATGCCCACACCGTGGTGGTGCGCCGTGGCGCCGCCGCCCTGCGGGCGCTGGTGGCCGAGGCGGTGGCGCGCGGCGAGTTCCGCCCCGGCCCGGCCACCGAGCGGCCGGAGGTGGTGATGGGCCCGGCGGTGCTGGCCCTGGTGTGGACGCTGGTGTTCCACGACATCGCGCCGCTTGATCTCGACGCCGTGCTCGACGCCCACGTTGACCTGATGCTGCGCGGCCTTGCCGCCGCGCCCGCGACCTGAACCCCTGGCACGAAAGCGCTTGGACATGCCCCAGACCCTCAACACCTATCGCGCCGGCGCCGATGAACGCGGCCACTTCGGCCTGTTCGGCGGCCGCTACGTCGCCGAGACGCTGATGCCGCTCATCCTGGAGCTGGAGGAGGCCTACAACGCCGCCAAGGACGATCCCGCCTTCCACGCGGAACTGCGCGGCCTGCTGACCAACTACGTCGGCCGTCCGAGCCCGCTCTATTTCGCCAGCCGCATGACCGAAGCCTGCGGCGGCGCCCGCATCTACTTCAAGCGCGAAGACCTGAACCACACCGGCGCGCACAAGATCAACAACTGCATGGGCCAGATCCTGCTGGCCCGCCGCATGGGCAAGACCCGCATCATCGCCGAGACCGGCGCCGGCCAGCACGGCGTCGCCACCGCCACCGTCTGCGCCCTGTTCGGCATGAAGTGCGTGATCTACATGGGCGAGACCGACATCGAGCGGCAGGCCCCCAACGTCTTCCGCATGAAGCTGCTGGGGGCGGAGGTGAAGCCGGTCACCAGCGGCTCGCGCACCCTCAAGGACGCCATGAACGAGGCGCTGCGCGACTGGGTGACCAACGTGCACGACACCTTCTACATCATCGGCACCGTCGCCGGCCCGCACCCCTATCCCAGCCTGGTGCGCGACTTCCAGTGCGTCATCGGCGAAGAAGCCAGGGAACAGGTGCTGAAGGCCGAGGGCCGCCTGCCCGACAGCCTGGTCGCCTGCGTCGGCGGCGGTTCCAACGCCATGGGCCTGTTCCATCCCTTCCTGGACGACAGCAGCGTGCGCATCGTCGGGGTGGAGGCGGCCGGCCACGGCGTCGACACCACCCAGCACGCCGCCTCGCTCACCGGCGGCCGGCCGGGCGTGCTGCACGGCAACCGCACCTATCTGCTGCAGGATGCCGACGGCCAGATCACCGAGGCGCATTCCATTTCCGCCGGCCTCGACTACCCCGGCATCGGCCCCGAACATGCGTGGCTGAAGGATGTCGGCCGGGTGGAGTATGTCGCCATCACCGATGCGGAGGCGGTGGACGCCTTCCAGAAGACCACCCGCCTGGAAGGCATCATCCCGGCGCTGGAAAGCAGCCATGCCGTCGCCCACGCCATGAAATGGGCGCCGACGCTGCCGCAGGATCACGTCATGGTCGTCTGCATGTCGGGCCGTGGCGACAAGGACGTCAACACCATCGCCAAGGCGATGGGTCAGGACATGGGAGCCTCGCTGTGACCGCCGCCGCCCTTTCCCCCGCCGTCATCACCCGCGACCGGCTGGCCGAGCGCTTCGCCCGCCTGAAGGCCGAGAACCGCGGCGGCCTCGTCATCTACACCATGGCCGGCGACCCCGACGCGGCGACGGCGCTGGAGATCATGAAGGGCCTGCCGGCCGCCGGCGCCGACGTGATCGAGCTGGGCATGCCGTTCTCCGACCCCATGGCCGACGGCCCGGCCATCCAGGCTGCCGCCCTGCGGGCGCTGAAGGACGGCATGACGCTGCAGCGGACGCTCGACACCCTGCGCGCCTTCCGCGACGGCGACGACGACACGCCGGTGGTGCTGATGGGCTACTACAACCCCATCTACCAGTACGGCCCGCAGCGGTTTGCCGAGGCCGCCCGCGCCGCCGGCTGCGACGCCCTGATCATCGTCGACCTGCCGCCGGAGGAAGCGCCGGAGCTGAACGAGCATCTCGACCGCGTCGGCATCCACCTCATCTTCCTCACCACCCCGACCACCACCGCAAAGCGGCTGCCGGCGGTGCTGAAGGAAGCCGGCGGGTTCCTCTACTACGTCTCCATCACCGGCATCACCGGCGCCGCCTCCGCCGCCGAGGCCGACGTGGCGGCGGCGGTGGCGGGCATCCGCGCCCATACCGACCTGCCGATCGCCGTCGGGTTCGGCATCCGCACGCCGGACCAGGCGGCCGCCTTCGCCCGCATCGCCGATGCGGCGGTGGTCGGCTCGGCGGTGGTGGCGCAGATTGCCGGCAGCCTCGACGCCGACGGCCGGGCGACGGCCGAGACGGTGACAAAGCCGCTGGCGCTGGTGCAGGCCCTGGCCGGCGGCATGCGGGCGGCGCGCGGCTGATCGCCGCCCCGCCGGCGCCGGGGCCGGGACCGCGCCGCGCCGG
>NZ_BAAAEP010000063.1:0-21422 GCF_039523075.1 Caenispirillum bisanense | reverse complement strand
GTCGCGAGGCAGCGGCGGCGCAGGCCTCCACCCCCCTGCCGGGCGCGGCGGAGGACGGCGAGTTCGGCGGCCTGCTCGGCCGGACCGCTGCGGCCAGCGCGGCCGGTCGCACGGCTGCGGCGGGGCGTCCGGCGGCCACCGCCCATGCTCGCCTGCACGACCTGCCCGACCAGCTGCGTCACCGCCTGACCGACGCCGCCTTCTCCCGCAAGGGCACCATCACCCTGCAGGTGCGGCCGGAGCGTCTCGGCCAGGTGGACGTGAAGCTGCAGTTCGGCCAGGACAACCATGTCCGCGTTCAGGTGGTGGCCGACAGCCGCGAAGCCATCGACGTGCTGCGGGCCGACGCCCGCAGCCTGGAACGCGCCCTCAACGACGCCGGCCTGAAGACCGACGACACCTCGCTGTCCTTCGAACTGCGCGGCGGCGACCGCGACGCGCAGCAGCAGCAGGATCGTCAGCAGCAGACCGGCACCGCCGGCCGCCCGTCGTCCTCCGACGACGGTGCTGCCGCCACCCCCGAACCTCTTGATGTCCAGGCCCGCGCCGCTGCGCTGGCAGCCGCCCGCGGCGGCGTCGACATTCGCGCCTGAGGAGTCACGCCATGACCACCACCAACGCCGCCGCCACTGCCGCTGGCACCAATCAGGCCGCCTCCGTCGGCTCGGTCGACACCAAGAAGGCGCGCGCCAAGATCGGCGCCGACCTCGACGCCTTCCTGCTCATGCTGACCACCCAGCTGCAGAACCAGGACCCCCTGTCGCCCATGGAGTCCAACGAGTTCACCCAGCAGCTGACCAGCTTCGCCCAGGTGGAACAGCAGATCGGCATCAACGAAAACCTGCAGTCCATGATGTCGCTGCAGAAGTCGTCCATGAACACCATGGCGCTCGGCTTCCTCGGCAAGTACGCCGAGATCGAGGACAACGTGGTGCACATGAAGGGCGACCCGGTGAAGTTCGCCTACAACGTCAGCGCCCAGTCGAAGAACGTGACCATCGAGCTGCGCAACAAGAACGGCCAGGTGGTGAAGACCATCAACGGCAATCTGGCGCCCGGTGCCCACGTCTACACCTGGAACGGCCTCGGCGACGACAACACCAAGCAGCCCAACGGCGACTACACCGTCACCATCAAGGCGGTGGACAAGGACGACAAGCCGGTGCGCACCTGGACCACGGTGCAGGCCAAGATCACCGGCGTGTCCACCGACGGCACCGAACCCTACCTGACCATCAACGGCGTCGCCGTGCCGATGCGGGAGATCAACGCGGTGACCGAGACGCCGACCTGACCCGGCGGCAGGCCCACCCGGACCACCACCACCGAACGGCGCCCTTCGCGGGGCGCCGTTCGGCATTTCAGGGCCGGGCCGGCAGGGGCAAATGTTGCCCACCCGGCAGCGACGGCAAGGGAAGAAACTACCGCCCGCCGCCCCACCGCCGCCGACGCAGCCCAGGGCGGGCCGGAAACTGCCCTTTCTGCGGGCGTTTAGGTTGGCACGCCGCTTGCTGCTTCCCGGCACAACGTCCGCCGGCAGGACCGGACGGGCAGTTCAGAGTGTTCAGGCCGGCCGGCCGAAAAGAATGAAGGAGCGAGCGCAATGAGCGTCTACGGTGCGATGAACGCGGCCGTTTCGGGCCTTAAGGCCCAATCGAAGTCGCTCGGCAACATCTCCGACAACATCGCCAACAGCCAGACTGTCGGCTTCAAGCGGGTCGACACCAGCTTCAGCGAGATGGTGACCCTGTCCAACCGCCGCTCCCACGCGCCGGGCGGCGTCATCGCCACGCCGCGCTACCGCCACAGCGTGCAGGGCGACGTCGGCCAGACGCAGATCGGCACCAACATGGCCATCTCCGGCGCCGGCTTCTTCGTGGTCTCGAAGGCCAACTCGGTCACCCCGGCCGGCGTCAGCCTCGACTCCGAAATGCTCTACACCCGCCGCGGCGACTTCGAGGTCGACCGCTTCGGCTTCATGAAGAACGGCGGCGGCTACTACCTGCGCGGCCGTCCGGTGATCGACCAGACCACCCTGAACGTCTCCGACCTGCTGCAGCCGGTGCGCATTCAGAAGGACGTGATGCAGGCCCAGCAGACCAGCCGCATCAAGTACAATCTGAACCTGCCCGCCAACTCGGCGACCTTCAGCCCGCGCCACGCGGTTGACTCGCAGATCACCCAGAACACCTCGGCCGCCCAGCCGCAGATCACCACCCTCACCTTCGGCGGCACCGCCATCACCGGCGACACGGTCACTTTGACCTTGGACGATGGCGACCCGCTGACGCTTCCGACCCCGGTGAACTTCACCTACACCGGCCCGACCAACAACCTGAACCAGTTCCTCGACGACCTGGCGGCCGCCATCACCGCCGCCGGCGCCCAGGACGGCGGCGGCAACGCCATCACCGCGGCGCGGGTGAACAACACCATCACCCTGACCGGCGGCAACGCCGGCCCGTTCAGCGTCACCGTGCCGGCCGGGGCCTGGAACACCCCGTTCACCGCCACCACCGCCGTCAACATGGCCAACGCCGACGAAACGCTGCTCTACAGCGCCTCCGGCAGCTTCTCGGGCGGTGCGGTCACGGTCTACAACAACCTCGGCGCGCCGGTGGACGTGCAGTTCCGCTGGATCAAGACCGACACCCCCGACCAGTGGCAGCTGCTGGCGAAGGACCCCAACGCCGCCCCCAACGCCTGGACGTCGGCCGGCATGATCACCTTCGCCAACGGCATCCCGACCGCCGTGCCGGCCACCATGGCGCTGGCCCTGCCCGCCTCCAACTTCGCCGGCAACATCACCATCGACTTCACCTCCGATGGCGAGAACGGCATGAACAGCGTCGGTGAAAACGGCCTGACCCAGTTCTACGCCGAAGACATCAGCGTCTACCGCCTGGACCAGGACGGCTACGGCGCCGGCGTGCTGTCGGACGTGTTCATCAACGACTTCGGCTTCGTGGTCGCCAACTACGATAACGGCCGTTCGAAGGTGCTCTACCAGATCCCGCTGGCGACCTTCAACGCGCCGAACGAGCTGCAGCGCCTGGACGGCGGCGCCTTCAACCGCACGCCGGAATCGGGCGACCCGCTGTATGCGGTGAACGGCAACGCCGGCGCCGGCCTCATCATCGCCTCGGCGACGGAAGGCTCCAACGTCGACATCGCCGATGAATTCACCAAGATGATCGTCACCCAGCGCGCCTACTCGGCCAACTCCAAGACCGTGCGCACCGCCGACGACATGCTTGAAGAAGTGATCAACCTCAAGCGCTGACGCCGCCTGAGGACAGGCGCCCCGCGCGCCGGCCGCCGTCCCGCAGAAGCGACAGGACGGCGACCCGGCGGGCGACGGCGAAAGGACAAGCGAGCCGGCACAGCCGCCGGCGAAGGAAGGACAGGGCCATGAGCCTCTTGAGCGCGCTGAACACGGCGACGACGGGACTGAAGGCCAATCAGGTCGGCCTGGACATCGTTTCGCGCAACATCGCGAACGCCAGCACCCCGGGCTATACCAAGAAGGTGGCGCCGCGCGAGAACGCGCTGGTCGACCGCCAGGGCCGCGGCGTGCGCATCCTGGCGACCGAACGCCAGGTCGACTTCCGCCTGACGCAGAACCTGCGCCTGGAAGAAAGCCGCTCCGCCCGCCTGAACACGGTGTCCGCCTTCCTGCGCCGCGTCGACGAGATGTTCGGCCGCCCGGAACAGCAGACCTCCATCGCCTATGGCGTCAGCGAGCTGTCGACCCGCATGGGTCAGCTGGTGGACAACTCGTCCGACCCCGGCGTGCGCGCCGCCGTGCTCGACCAGGCCTCCGCCCTGGCGCGCCAGCTGAACCAGATGAGCGCCGCCATCCAGGACATGCGCACCGAGGCCGAGAACAAGATCGGCTTCGCCGTGGAGCAGGTGAACGGCGCCCTGAAGGGGATCGAGGCGCTCAACCGCGAGATCGCCAACCGCACCGCCGGCAACCTGACCACCGCCGACCTGGAAGACCGCCGCGACGCCCACCTCAAGGTGCTGGCCGAGAACCTGGACATCCGCTACATCCAGCGCGGCGACGGCCAGATCACGGTGTTCACCAACTCCGGCCACACGCTGGTGAACGAGAAGGCGGCCCAGATCCGCTTCGACAGCCGCGGCTTCGTCCAGCCCACCGACCAGTTCAACATCAACCCGGCCGAAAGCGGCGTCGGCACCCTGACCCTGGTCAGCGCCGGCGGCACCGAGGTCAACCTGCTGGCCGACGGCCCGCCGCGCCAGGGCGCCATCGCCGGCCTGCTGGAACTGCGCGACGAGCGGCTGGTCGAAGCCCAGGCGCAGCTGGACGAACTGGCGCACTCGCTGGCGCTGGCCCTGTCGGAGCGGCAGACCAACTTCACCACCGGCTACAGCGCCGACTTCTCGACGGTGCCGGCCCTCGCCGACGGCGACCGCTTCACCTTCACCTACATGGAAGGCGGCCGCGAGCGTACCGTCACCGCCTATGCCGTCACCAACATGACCGGCCAGTCGCTGACCGATCTGCGGTCGCGGGTTCCCGACCCCGACAATGCGGTGTTCGTCGACCTGTCGGCCATGGCCGGCCCGCCGCCGGTGACCGCCGCCCAGGCCGTCTACAACGCCCTGGCGCCGCAGCTGCCGGCCGGCCTGCTGACCGATCCCGGCGGCACCAACGTGATGTCGGTCTCGCCGGGCTCGGAAAGCCTGGTGCGGTCCATGATGCTGCGCTCGACCTCCACCAACACCCTGGAAGGCCCGCAGCTGGCCCTGTTCGCCGACGGCACCAGCGCCAGCGGCATGCAGCAGGTGCCCTACACCGGCTCCATCAGCGGCCCCGGCTTCGCCAAGACCGGCTTCGCCGCCCGCATCTCGGTGAACCAGAGCGTGCTGGCCGACGACACCAAGCTGGTGGTCTACGACCGCGGCTCGGGCGATCTGGCGCCGCTGGGCGACATGACCCGGCCGCAGGAACTGCTCGACCGGCTTTCGGAAATGCGGCTGACCTACTCGGCCAGCACCGGCCTGGGTCAGGCCAACAACCCGTTCACCGGCACCCTGCTGGACTTCGCCCGCACCGTCGTGTCCTATCAGGGCAGCGAGGCGGCCTCGGTCAAGCAGCTGACCACCGACCAGAACACCCGGACGCAGCTGCTGTCCGAACGCTTCGAGTCGGAAAGCGGCGTGAACGTCGACGATGAAATGGCGCAGCTGATCCTGCTGCAGTCCAACTATGCCGCCAGTGCCAAGGTGGTGCAGACGGTCAACCGGATGCTCGACGACCTTATGTCGATCATGCGCTGAGCGAGACGGAGAATTAGACGATGGTCTCGACCTTCACCACCCCCAGCACCTACCAGAACGTCTCCACCCTCGGCCAGAACATGCGGGTGCGGGCCGGCATCGCCTCGCTCAACAGCCGCATTCTGGAGGCGCAGCAGCAGCTCGCCAGCAAGAAGAAGGCGAGCACCCACGGCGGCCTGGGGGCGGAAGCCAACCTGGTGCAGAATCTGCGCCAGAAGAACTCCATGCTCGCCAACTACATCCGCACCGCCGGCCAGGTGGGCACCCGGCTGGACGCCATGCAGCTGTCGCTGGACATGGTGCAGAAGGAAGCGCACCTGCGCAGCACCAACACCCTCGCCGCCCTCAACAGCGATGCCAAGGTGCAGCTGGAGCGGGTGCCGCTGGAGGCCAACGGCTCGCTGCAGAGCATGATCACCGCCCTGAACGCCAGCATCGAAGGGCGCAGCCTGTTCGCCGGCGACGACACCCACGTCCGCCCGGTGCTCGACAAGACCACCATGCTGGACGGCCAGGGCAGCAAGATGGGCCTGCGCGACGTCATCGCCCTGCGCGGCGAGGCCGACGGCACCGCCGGCACCGGCCGCATGACCTCCACCGCCGCCGGCAACGTGGTCACCCTCACCCACGACGGCGGTGCCTTCGGCATGCGCCTGACCAACGTGGTGACCACCAGCCCCGACGCCGCGGTGGCCCCGGCCCTGACCGTCACGCCGCCGACCACCAGCGCCGGCATCACCCTGTCCGGCCCCATGAGCGCCGGCGACAGCGTCGACCTGACCTTCCGCCTGCCGGACGGCACCGACAAGACCATCACCATGGTGGCGGTGCAGAACCTGCCCAACGCCGACGAAACGGCGCTGGCGGCGAAGAAGGGGCAGTTCTTCTTCACCCTGGGCGGCACCGACGTCGCCACCGCCGGCAACCTGGACGACGGCATCGACAAGGCGCTGGCCTACGTCGCCAAGCACGACCTGGCCGGCGCTTCGGCCGTCGCCGCCGGCAACGACTTCTTCGACCACAACCAGCCGCGCATCCCCGACGGCCCGGCCGCCACGGCCACCGGCTACCGCATCGACAGCGCCCGCGTGTTCGACTGGTACACCGGCGACGAGGCCCGCCAGACGGTGACGGCGCTGACCGCCACCCCGCCGGCCCTTCCGCCGGCCGTCGGCACCACCTACGCCGTCGACGCCGCCGCGGTCGGCGACTGGGCCGGCCAGGATGGCGCCCTCGCCACCTGGAACGGCGCGTTCTGGGAGTTCACCCGGCCGGAGAACGGCACCGAGGTGGTCACCGGCGGCCAGCTGTTCCGCCACGACGGCACCGCCTTCGCCCTCGCCGGCCCGGCGCCGGTGGAGCAGAGCGCCCGCGACACCATGCGCGCCAAGATCGACGACGGCACCTGGATCTCCTACGGCATGCGGGCCGACGAAGCCGCCGTGCGCGACAGCCTGAAGTACGTCGCCCTGATGGCCGCCACGCCCTACGACAAGAACGACGACAGCCAGTACCGCAACATGGCCCAGCGCTCGGTCCTCAAGCTGGCCAGCGCCCGCGACTCGGTGATCGACGAGCGCACCCGCATGGGCGTGCTGCAGGACCGCGTGAAGACCACCAAGGACCTGCACGAAGACGTCAGCTACCTGACCAAGGAGCAGATCAACCGCGTCGAGAACATCGACGAGTACGACGTCGCCGTCTCCCTCACCGACATGCTGACCCAGCTGCAGGCCAGCTATCAGGTCACCGCCCGCCTGTCGCAGCTGTCGCTGACCAACTTCCTGTAAGCGGGCAGGCACCACGAAGCAGAATGCCACGGGCCTTCCGGTCCGTGGCGTTTTTCTTTGGCCGGGGCCCCGTCTCCGGAGGTGGGGAGCTGGCGCCGGGCAGACACGAAAACACCCGGACCTTCGCAGGTCCGGGTGTCCGGAGGTGGATGCCGCCCGGCGCCGGCCGGGCGAGGCCTCAGCGAGCCGGGCGGAAGTTGGCGAACAGGGTCGGGTCGATGGTGACGATGGGGCCGAAGCCGGTCATCGGCGCCGCCTGCAGCACCTGCAGCGCCGGACTGCTGGCGGCCGCGACCTGCGGGTTCTCGGTATCCGCCCGCACCATGTACTTGTTCAGCAGGCCGCGCATGGCGGTCGGGTTGCTGAAGTCGCCGATATTGATCCGGTCCTTGAACATCTGGACCTGCTTGTCGATGTCGACCTTGACGATCTCTTCGGGCAGGTTGGCGATCTTGCGCGCCACTTCATAGAGGGCGCGGTCGCCCAGCACCTCGTACCAGGTCTGCACCTTGGGCGCCTTGCGCTGGAAGTACATGGCCAGGCGCAGGGTCGGGCTGGTCTCGCCGATCTCGGCTTCCATGGCGTTGTCGACGTACTGGTTGAGCACGTCGCTGATCCACTTCTCGTCCTTGACGTTGGCGAGACCCTTGTTGGGGAAGTCGAACGCGGCGGACAGCTGCCGATACTTGGGATCGACGATCTTGCGCGCGAAGGCCTTGGGGTCGGTGGTGCCCTCGACGATCGTCTTCTTGATCATCGCCTTGGCGAAGGTCTGGCTCTCCAGCCCGAAGGCGGTGAGCATCACCTTCATCAGGCGGGGGTCTTCTACCACCTCGTCGACGGATTTCACAGTCGGCATCTTGTGCAGGAAATAGGTCATTTCCCGCTTCACGGCCGGCTGTTCGTAGAACATGGTCTTGTAGCGCTTGATGTCGCGGTTGAGGGCGTCGAAGGCCGTCATGGACCGGCCGCCCAGGCCCGCCACCAGATTACCAACGATCATGACATCCTCCCTTTCCGCAACGTCCGGCCCCTTCTAGGGCCCCCCTGCCGCCCCGCGGGCGGCACCGGCACTCAACTCACGCTCCTTCGGACCCGCCGTGCGGCTCCCCGTCGTCATCCGGCAGCGCCTGCAGCTTCACGCCCGCAAGCAGCAGATCTTCATACTTGATCACCTTACGCAAGTTGGCAAGGATCTTGTAGAAGTCCTGCCGCTCAAGGTGGCTGAGCGTCTCTTTCAGCAGGGCGACGACTTCCTGGTTCGAATAAACCTTCAGAAGGTCATCAAGGTGACTTCTGTAGCTCTCCGCGTAGCGGCTGACGTTGTCAGGGTCCAGCAGCATGAGCTGGGCGACGAAATAGGTCCGCCGGGTCGGCGTCGTCGCGTTTTCTTCCTGCATCACGTCGCTTTCGCGCAGGATGTGCGCGAAGTTCTTCACCGCGACGGAGGTCTTGCGATCGCCGTTGACGATCACGGCCCCGTTGATGACGATCTTCTCACCAGGACGAAGGTTAAGCTTCAGCGCCAAGACTGAAAAACTCCTGCGGCTGCGGCGACGGCTGGCTCGCCTGCTGTTGCTGGCCGGGCGCCAGACCGCGGATGATCATGCGGTTGACGTCGATCAGCGGCTCCACGGAGGCACGCCCGGCGTTGATCTCCGCAGTATGCTTTATGACCCACACGCCGAGCGAGATCAACTGCGCCCGCAGTTCCTGCGGCAGCTGGTTCCCTTCGCTCATCAGGTCGTCCATCAGCGTGCTCCACAGACGCTGATTGTCGTGCAGCGCATGGCCGAGGGCGGCGGTCATGTATTCCGCCTCCTTGTTGCGCTCCAGCTCCGACGTGATGGCGATGAACAGCCTGTACTCCCGATCCCGCGGGTCTTCGCTGACCTGGCGCGCCGTATTGTAGTACCCGATGCCGCTCATGACTCTCTCCTCGAACCGAGTTCAGTCCGAAAGTGTAAGGGAACCCACTTAATAAATCGTGTGCTGACCGTCCACCGTCCCAACCGGCGCGAGCAGCGCGCACAGGTGCATGACAGAGACGCAGCCGGCCGCCTGGAAGGCGTCGCGGATCTCCTCGCGGAACTTGTTGTCGTGCTGGACGCGCCGCCACATCGCCATCACCACCGGCACCACGTCGGCATCGCCGAACTCGGCGCCGCGACGGCCGGCCTGGGCGATCAGCAGCATGCGGGTCAGCGCGAACACCAGGCCGTCCTCCCACAGGCGGTCGAAGCCGTGGTGCATCAGCGCATGCAGCCCGTGCATGGTGAAGGGGACGCGGAACAGGTTCTCGATGACGTGGGGATTGCGGGCGGCGTAGGGGGCGAAGTGCGACTCGTAGGCCTGCACGTAGGCATCCACCGTCGCCTGGCCGCCGGTTTCCATCTTCAGGGCGTAGCCAAGCTCGCGCACCAGTTCCACCGAGTGACCTTTGGCGGCGCGCTTGAGGCCGAGGAAGTTGCTGGTCAACCAGCGCTCGACCAGGGGCATCAGGGCCTGCAGCTGGTTGATCGGGTTGCCGGTCACGCCCTGCAACTGGGCGGCAACCGTGCCGTCGTTCAGCCGGGTCGCCAGGGCGGACACCACCTCCAGCGCGTCGATGCCTGGACGGTTGATGCCGGAGCGGCGGAACAGATCGAACATCATGCCGATGACCGCGACCCGCTGCCAGAAGGGCAGGTCACGGCGCAGCAGAACGCTGTCGCAGAAGCCGCGGATGGCCTCGAAAACCTGATGATGTTCGGCGCCGTCGGAGTTGATCTTCACGCTGGGGCAACGGTTCACCGTCAGCGGATCAAACTCGGCCGGCTCGGGCACCATCGCGTCGGGGTCGAACAGCGCCAGACGCACCGCTTCCGGGCAGGACAGGTCGGCAAAGACCGTCACCTCGTTGTCGATGATCAGCGCCTCGCGCGGATAGGTGTAGCACACCGGCGGCAGAGCCCCCGGGCCCACGGCCGCATGCAGCCGGCATCCACCGTCATCCGCGAGCAGCACGCAGGACGGGTCGGTGATATCCTTCAGCAGCATGGCCTCGGTGCCGTCGGGGCGCTTGGTGCGCCGCACCGCGGTCTTGATGTCGTCCTTCAGGGACGGCGGGGCCTTGTCCCGCATCTTGCGGTAGTCGCGGTCGGTGACGGAGATGTTCCAGTTTGCCGAACAGCAACTGGCCTCGCAGGCACCGCCGATGCACGAGAAGCGCGCCATGTAGCGCGGCATGGTGACGTTCGGTTTAGTCCAGCCGGCCATGGCACATCTCTCTCAAACAAACTTACATCGGTGCAGGTCCGGCCGGATCAGGGAGCCGCGCCGGCCGCAACCATGGGGGCCGCCGTCGCCGCGGCCGATGCCGTGCGCGGGGCAGTAACAGTATCGGTGAGGCCGCGCAGAATGGACGAATTCACGTCGATCAGCGCGTCCACCTTCGCCCGCCCGCCCAACACTTCGTTGGTGTGGCGGGTGACCCACATGCCCAGCGACATCAGCTGGCCCTTCAGATCGCCGGGCAGCTGGTTGTCGTCGTGGCTGAGGTCGACCATCAGCGCGTCCCACAGCTGCTGGTTTCGCACCAGGGCAGCGCTCAGTTCCGGCGTCATGAACGTGGCGTGGCGCGCCTGCTCCAGCGCCGAGGTAACGTCGGCGAACAGCCGGTGTTCGCGCTGACGAGGGCTTTCCGCCAGGGCCTGGCGTTCCTGATAGTGACCAACACTCATGACACCTTACCTCAAAAAACGATCGTGGTGGGATCGGTTTGGCGCTTGCTGCCCTGCCGCGAAAGAGCGGGGTGGAGACCTCTGACTTTGGCCTTCTGCCGCAGAGGCCTCCAGGACAACGCCCTACCCCTCCTCTTACTGGAACAGCCGGAGCAGTGCCTGCGGCGCCTGGTTGGCGATGGACAGGGACTGAATGCCCAGCTGCTGCTGCACCTGCAGAGCCTGAAGGCGAGCCGACTCTTCGTTCATGTCGGCGTCCACCAGGGTACCAATGCCCAGCTTGAGGTTATCGATCATCGACGTCAGGAACTCGCTCTGGATTTCCACGCGGAACTGCGCGGAGCCAAGGGCGGCGGCGGCGTCGACGGCCTTGTTGAGCGCCATTTCGAGGGTGTCGAGCAGCGCGTCGTAGTCGGTCTGCGGCACGGTCACCTTGGTGATGGAGGTATCGGTGCCGGTGACGCCAAGGTTGAACCGCGAGCCGAGAACGCTAGCGGTCATGAAGCCTGCGGCTCCAGCATTGGCGTCAGGCCCTCCCGGCACATTGGCTCCGAGAGACAGCACGTCAATGAATGCAGCTTCGACGGCAGCGGAAGAATTATCCGAGACCAGCTTGCTGACAGCCGCAGCCATTTCTGCGGCAATATCGGCACCCTTTGCGTACTCGTAGGCGACAATGTCGGCATTCAACGCAAGGGTGATCTTGAAGGGCTTCCCGGCGGAACCATCACCGGAAGATTCCAGGACTTCACCAGAACTCCGACCATTCACCACCCGGAATGACAGCTCAAAGGGTGTCTCCGTCGTGATCGTCCCCAAGCCATCCCCTAGGGCGCTAAAGGCAACCTTCAGCTCTTCCCCAAGACGCAGCGGGGCATCCACGAACTCGAACCCGGCATCCTGCTGGGCGTCGGCGGCGATGCCTGTCGGTGGTGTCGCACCTGGGCCGAAGAGCGACCCGTCACCGACGCTGATGCTGGTCAGCGTGACCGGCGACTCCCGGTTGGTGGCATGGGCCTCAAGGTTGGCGCCATTGCCGGCGAAGGTGAACAGTTCGGCCAGCTGCTTGTTCTGCGACAGCACCGCCGCCAGGTCATCGCCCTGGCCACCGTTGGAATAGGCGGAGATGTTCTGGGAGAGCTGGATCGTTACCGTCCGTGCGACACCCTTAGCATCAACATAGTTGACCGTAACGTTCTCACCAACCTCACCCGCGTGCTTCGCTGAGCCGTCCGCAGCCGTGGCGTCGAAGGTGTACTTCACCGTGCCGTCCGACTTGTTCTTGAACAGGCCGTCGCCGCGGCTGAGCACCGACAGGGCGGCGATGTCACGCAGGCCGCCATCGCCGTTCAGCGACAGGTTCTGCGAGTTGAATTCGATGTAGCTGGCATCGACGGAGGCACCGGTGCGGCCGATGGACGACACCAGCTTCACGTTGCTGTCGTTCTGCAGCAGCTTGACACCGTTGAAGTTGGCCGTTTCGGTGATCTGCTGAATCTGGTTCAGCATCGCGTTGATGTCGGCCTGCAGCTTGGCCTTGTCGATGGAGCCTTCCTGGGCGGCCGTCACCTTGGTCTTGATCTCCTTGATCAGTTCGGAGATCTGCTGCGCGCCGTCGCGGGCCACCGACGTGGACGCCTGGGCGAGCGCCAGGTTGTCCTTGATGGCCTTGAAGGCGGACACGTCCGACCGCATGACGGTAGCCACCGACCAGAACGACGCGTTGTCCTTCGCGTTGTTCACCTTCAGGCCGGTCGAAATGCGGTTCTGGGTCTCAGACAGATTCTTGTTCGTCTGGCTGAGGACCCGCAGTGCGGTCATCGCACTGGCATTGGTCAGAATTGACGAACTCATGGGCGTTGTCTCCATGCACATGCTGACGGGGCGTTCCATTTTGGAGCCCGTATGGCAGCGACTACAGCAGCAAGCCGCGTGCCAAGTCTGAAATTTCCGCGATGGGCAATGGAATCACCGCAAGCAATACGAGTCTCGACCGATTCATGCCGAGTCGCTGTCATCCTGCCCCTCCGGCCGCCGGTCAGGCCGGCCCCGCCCGGGGCGGCGCTGCCGGGTGGTAGGCAATTTCCGCCGATCAAAGACACCGGCGGCGCGGCAAAAACTGCCTTTCCCTGACACCGCGGCGGCGGTTGGCCGGCGCGGCGGAGGGCCCGGCTGCCCCTCCCTGCCCGCCCCCGGAGGCCGGCGCCACCCCGCCGGCGCGGCGCGGCCATGCCGACGGCTGCCGGGCGGGGCGGGATGCGAGGCCCGTGGCCTCGGCGGCGCCCAAAGAGAAAGGGCCGCACCTTGCGGTGCGGCCCAATCCCGTACTGTACGACTACTGTACTCTGCCGGATTAGCGGAAGAGGGACAGCAGGGACTGCGGCGCCTGGTTGGCGATCGACAGAGCCTGGATGCCCAGCTGCTGCTGCACCTGGAGAGCCTGCAGACGCGCGGACTCTTCGTTCATGTCGGCATCAACCAGGGTACCGATACCGGTTTCCAGGTTGTTCACCAGGGTCTTCAGGAAGTCCTGCTGAATGTCGACACGCTTCTGAGCCGAACCGAAGGCCGCCGCCGCGCCAACAGCCACCTGCATAGCGGACTCGATGGTGTCAAGCAGAGCCTGATAGTCCGTTTGCGGAACAGTGACCTTCTTCAGCGAGTTGGTGTCGGAGGCAGCATTCTTGATAGACAGCGTCGCCCCCGACACCGAGTAGTTGATGGTATCGACGGTGCCCGCGGGATTCGCAGCCACGGCAGCGATCATCTGCTTCTCGGGACCAGTCGCCGCGGCCGTGGCCTCAAAAGCAGTCAATGCCGAGTTAAAGTGCGCAGCAATCTGCGCACCAGTGACATGCTCGTAAGCCACCTGACGGGCGTCCAGGGCCAAGTTTACCGTATACGGATCAGCGGCGGTCCCAGCACCCGAGGAGGAGAGGACACGCCCCGCAGGGGTGTCGCCGCCCACCACCGTGAACGAGAGCTTGAAATTCAGATTCGTGGTAGGATCACCCTTCGCAACGAACTCGAATTCAAATTTCTCACCGAGACGCAGCGGAGCGTCCTTAAAGGTAAAGTCAACGTTAGAGGCGAGCTTAGTAACGTCGGTTTTTACTGCACCACCAGCGGCACCAATCTGGGATCCATCTGCGATCGAGAGCCCAGTGAACTCAGCCACATTCTCGCGGTTCTTCGAAGAAATCTTAAGTTCCGTGCCAACTGCTTCAAAGTCAAAGACCTTGGAGAGTTCCGCATTCTCGCTGAGAAGCTTGGCCATGTTAGCCGAGCCAGTACCGCCAGCGACAAGCGTGTTAATATCCTGCGTCAGCTGAATACCAACAGTACGGGCGATCCCCTTGGCGTCCTTGTAAGTAAACGTCACGGTCTCGCCAGTATCACCTTTCTTGGCTGAACCATCAAGGTTCGCGCCAAAGTCAATGGTGGTGACGATCTTCCCGTCGCTCTTGTTCTTGAACAAGCCTTCACCGCGATCCAGAACCGAGATGCCGCTCAGCCCGGCCAAACCACCCTTTGAGTCAAGGGAGAGGTTCTGCGCATTGAAGTTGATGTAAGAGGCGTCCACACCTGAGCCGGACCGCCCCACCGACGACAACAGGCGGACGTTCTCGTCCGATCCCAGCAGGTTCACACCGTTGAACTGGGCGGTCTTGACGATTTCGCCAATCTGACCCAGAGCGGCATCGATGTCGGCCTGAATCTTGGCCTTGTCGAGCGAGCCTTCCTGGGCAGCGGTCGTCTTGGTCTTGATTTCGTCGATCAGCTTGGTGATCTGCTGGGCGCCGTCACGCGCCACGGAGGTGGCGTTGTTGGCCAGCGACAGGTTGTCGGAGATCGCCTTGAAGGTCGACACGTCCGACTTCATGATCGTCGACACGGCCCAGAAGGACGCGTTGTCCTTGGAGCTGCCGACCTTCAGACCGGTCGAAATGCGGGCCTGGGTCTGTTCCAGGGCCTTGTTGGTCTGGTTCAGGACCTTCAGCGCGGTCATCGCGCTGCTGTTGGTCAGGATCGAAGCCATGACTGATACTCCAATTCTTGGGGTATGATGCCGGCGCCCCGTTCTGAGGACACCCCCGCCCCGGTTCTCGCGGCGGTACACGAAGTAAGACACAAGCCAACCCCGCCTGCAAATCAAATTTGGTATACGAATCCCTAACGGATACCCGCCCGGACCCGCGCGAACGGCGGCTTTTCCGCCCCGCGGCGCAGCCATGCAGCCACGGCGCGGCAGGCCGGCGGCCGGCGCAAGTCCGAGTCCACCGGCACGGTAATTTTTGCCTACCCCGTTAACGTCTTCTTTAATAAGGCCCCGTACCCTCCGGCTACGACATATGGGGTAGCGGGGGCCGTGCGTGTCCGCCGTGTACCGCCCCGGGGATCAGACGCAGGACGGCTTCCGTGAACGCCTTCATTCAGCAGCTCAAGAACCTGGGGCCCATGCGGCTGGCGGCGATGGCCGGCGTCGGCATCGGCCTGCTCGCGTTCATCATCTACTTCGCCACGCGCTTCAGCGCGACGCCGATGGAGCTGCTCTACGGCAACCTGGAGCCGGCCGACAGCAAGCGCATCGTCGAGCAGCTGGAAAGCCAGAACATCCGCTTCGAGCTGCGCGACGGCGGCACCTCCATCTTCGTTCCCGGCGACCAGGTGCTGCGCCAGCGCCTGGCGGTGGCCGAACTGGCCAGCGCCGGCGGCGGCTCGGTGGGGTACGAGGTGTTCGACAACATGGACAGCCTCGGCGCCACCAACTTCATGCAGAACGTGAACCTGGTGCGCGCCCTGGAAGGCGAGCTTGCCCGCACCATCGCCGCCATCGACACGGTGAAGGCGGCGCGCGTGCACCTGGTGATGCCGAAGCGGGAGCTGTTCTCGCGCGAGACGCAGGAGCCGTCGGCGTCGATCTACATCAAGATGAAGTCGGGCCGGCTGGACAAGGCCCAGGTCAACGCCGTCCAGCACATGGTGGCGGCCGCGGTGCCGCAGCTGAAGCCGTCGCGCATCAGCATCGTCGACGAGGCGGGCACCCTGCTGTCGCGCAACTTCGAAAACGACGGCGACATGCTCTCCTTCACCCGCGAGGAAATGCGGCTGAAGACCGAGGAGCGCCTGGCCCGCAACATCGAACAGCTGCTGGAACAGACCGTCGGCCCCGGCAAGGTGCGCGCCGAAGTGCGGGCGGAGATGAACTTCGACCGCACCGTCACCCAGCAGGAAATCTTCGACCCGGAAAGCGCCGTGCCGCGGTCCACCGTGTCGCGGGAAGAGAACCTGCGCACCGCCGAGAACGACCCCGGCACCGTCACCGTGCAGAACAACCTGCCGGACGCCAACCTCAACGCCGGCGGCCCCACCGCCACCAGCGAGGAAACCCGCACCGAGGGGACGGTCAACTTCGAGATCTCGAAGAAGACGGTCAACGCGGTCAGCGAGGGCGGCGCCATCCAGCGGCTGTCCATCGCCGTGCTCATCGACGGCACCTACTCCACCGGCGAGAACGGCGAGAAGGTGTACCAGGCCCGCGGCGAGGACCAGATGGAGACGCTCGCCACCCTGGTGCGCTCGGCGGCCGGCTACGATGCCAACCGCGGCGACCAGGTGGAGGTGGTGAACCTGCGCTTCGCCTCGCTCGACGACTTCCTGCCGGAGCCGGAATGGACCTTCCTTGGCTTCACCAAGGACGAAATCATGAAGATGGCGGAAGGCCTCGGCATCGCCATCGTCGCCATCCTGGTGATCCTGCTGGTGGTCCGCCCGCTCATCACCCGCGCCTTCGAGACCGCCCCCGACGAGGCCAAGCTGCTCACCGCCGACGCCGCCGCCGGCATTCCGCAGCTGACCGGCCCGGGCTCCATGCCGGTGCCCATCGACGAGGAAATCGAGGCCGACGAGTTGATCGACATCGACAAGGTGGAAGGCCGCGTGCGTGCCTCGTCCCTGCGCAAGATCGGCGAGATCGTCGACAAGCACCCGGACGAAGCGCTCAGCATCATCCGCAACTGGCTCTACCAGGAAGCCTGATCGTCTGAAGGCCGCGGCCCGCCCTCCCCCACCCTGCCGGTGCGGGCCGCCTGAGGAGAACGACCGTGGGACGCGTCAAGGAAGACTACCGCAGCCTCACCGGCCCCCAGAAGGCCGCCATCATGATGCTCTCGCTGGGCGAGGAGCATTCGGCCAAGCTGTTCGCCATGATGGACGACGACGAGATCCGCGAGCTGTCGCAGATCATGGCCGGCCTCGGCACGGTGTCGTCGTCGATCGTCGAGCGCCTGTTCGTGGAGTTCGCCGACGCCATCTCCAACACCGGCTCGCTGGTCGGCTCCTACGAGAGCACCGAGCGGCTGCTGATGAAGTCGCTGCCGAAGGATCGCGTCAACGCGATCATGGAAGAAATCCGCGGTCCGGCCGGCCGCACCATGTGGGACAAGCTCGGCAACGTGAACGAGCAGGTGCTGGCCAACTACCTGAAGAACGAATACCCGCAGACCGTCGCCGTGGTGCTGTCGAAGATCAAGGCCGACCACGCCTCGCGCGTGCTGTCGCTGCTGCCCGAAGGCTTCGCCATGGAAGTCATCATGCGCATGCTGCACATGGAAGCGGTGCAGAAGGAAGTGCTGGACGGCGTGGAAAAGACCCTGCGCACCGAGTTCATGTCCAACCTTGCCCGCACCGCCCGCCGCGATGCCCACGAGATGATGGCCGACATCTTCAACAACCTCGACCGCAACACCGAGGCCCGGTTCCTCGCCGCGCTGGAAGAGCGCAACCGCGAGAGCGCCGAGAAGATCAAGCAGCTCATGTTCACCTTCGAAGACCTCAACCGCATCGACAGCCAGGGCATCCAGACCCTGCTGCGCCATGTGGAGAAGGACAAGCTGGGCCTCGCCCTCAAGGGCTCGTCGGACAACATCAAGGACCTGTTCTTCAAGAACATGTCGGAACGTGCCGGCAAGATGCTGAAGGAAGACATGGACGCCATGGGCCCGGTGCGCCTGCGCGAGGTGGACGAGGCGCAGAACATCATCGTGGCGCTGGCCAAGGAACTGGCCAACTCCGGCCAGATCGTCATCTCCGAGGGCAAGGAGGACGACGAGCTTATCTACTGATAACCGCTCGCCGTCCCGCCCGCCGCCCGACCACAGGAGACCGCCGTGTCCGCCATGCGCAAGGAATCGCCGATCCGCAAGTTCACCTTCGACCTCGACCTCGGGGATCGGGATGCGGTGCAGCGCAGCTATGTGGAAACGCTGACCCGCCCCGGCCCGGCCTTCGAGGCGGAAAGCGCCGGCCAGCCCGCCGCCGCCGAGCCGCCGCAGCCGTCGGCCGAGGACCGGCGGGCGGCGCTGGAAGTGGCCGTGGCGCAGGCCGAAGCCGATGCCGCCGCCGCCGAGGCGGAAGCGCTGGCCGCCCAGATGCAGCCGCCGGAGCCGGAAACGCCGCCGGAGCCGACCTTCAGCCTGCAGGAACTGGAAGCGGCCCGCGACGAGGCCTATGTCGCCGGCCACACCGCCGCCCTGCAGGAAGCCGAGGCGGCGACCGAGCGGCTGGCGTCGGAAAGCCTGCACTTCATCGCCCAGGGCCTGCGCCAGCTGGCCGGCACCATCGACCAGCCCTACCAGCGGCTGGAGCCCATGGCGGTGGAGGTGGCGGTGGCCATCTGCCGCCGCGTGCTGCCCATGATGGCGCTGCAGTACGGCGCCGGCGAGGTGGAGGCGCTGGTGCGCCAGATCCTGCCGACCATCATCGAACAGCCGCGCATCATCGTGCGCGTCCACCCGGCGCTGGCCGACCTGGTGCGCCAGGGCATGGTGCCGGTGGTGGCCGACACCGGATTCGAGGGCCGGCTGCTGATCCTCGACGACGCCGGCATCCAGCCGGGCGACGCCCGCATTGAATGGGCAGACGGTGGCATCGAACGCGATACCCCGCGCACCTGGGCCGAGATCCTGCAGGTGATCGACCGCAACGTGCTGGCCGCCAGCGGCATCACCGGCGACTTCGGTGAGGCCGAGGCCCTGGCCGACGCCGAACGCGACCGCCTGCTGGACGAAGCCCAGGCCCGCCTGGCACCGCAGCCCGATGACGACGTTGCTGCCGCCGGCCTGGCCGGCTGACCGTTTCTCGCCGGCCTGGCCGGCAGACCCTTTCCCGCCGGGGCCCCCGCCGGCTCCGCTTCGAGAGATTGACCGATGGCTGACAACGATCTTGAACTGAACGAGCTGAACGGGCAGGGCACCCCCGACGCCGGCAACGGCGGCATGGTGGACCTGGAGGAAGTGGTTGCCGACGTGCCGGACAAGCCGCGCTCGGCCGCCGACCTGGAAGCGGTCTACGACATTCCGGTGCAGGTCTCGGCCGTGCTCGGCAAGTCGTCCATGCAGGTCAACCAGCTGCTGAAGCTCGGCCGCGGCGCGGTGGTGGAACTGGACCGCAAGGTCGGCGAGGCCATCGACATCTACGTCAACAACCGCCTGGTGGCGCGCGGCGAAGTGGTGGTGGTGGAGGAACGCCTCGGCATCACCATGACGGAAATCATCAAGACCGACCGGAGCTGACACGCCGATGGCCGATGGCCTCGACATACCGGCCCGCCCGGCGCGGCCGGGTCTGGACCTCGCCACCGTCCTCGGCCTGGGCGGCACCGCCGTGCTCATCACCGCGGCGCTGCTGCTCGGCGGGTCGGCGCTGTCGTTCATCGACCTGCCGTCGGTGCTCATCGTCATCGGCGGCACGCTGCTGGTGACGACGGCCTGTTTCTCGCTGGAAGACGTCGCCCGCACCCTGCGGGTGGTGCGCACCACCTTCCGGGCGTCGGGGCGGGAACCGCGCGAGGCGGCGCTCAAGGTCATCAACCTTGCCACCCTGGCGCGGCAGCAGGGCCTGCTGAAGATGCAGGGGCCGGTGCTTGATCTGCTGAAGCGCGAGCCCATCCTGCACAAGGGCCTCAGCCTCGCCATCGACGGCACCCCCGAGCCCGAGGTCGACTCCATCCTGCGCGGCGAACTGGCCGCCATGGTAGACCGGCAGCGGATCGCGGCGCAGGTGCTGCGCAAGGCGGCGGAAATCGCCCCGGCCATGGGCCTCATCGGCACCCTCATCGGCCTGGTGCAGATGCTCGGCCACCTGGACGATCCGTCGCGCATCGGCCCCAGCATGGCAGTCGCCCTGCTGACCACCTTCTACGGCGCCATCCTGGCGACCATCGTGTTCACCCCGCTGGCCTCCAAGCTGGAGCGCAATTCGGCCGACGACCAGCTGGTGGGGCGCATCTACCTGCTCGGCGTGCTGTCCATCGGCCGCAAGGACAACCCGCGGCGGCTGGAAATGCAGATCAACAGCGTGCTGCCGCCGGGCCAGCGCGTCAGCGTGTTTCAGTAAACGGCCCGCAGGCCGCGATACTCAATGAACGGCCGAAGGCCGCGGTATTTCAGTACGGCCGAAGGCCGCAGTGACCAGTCTTGGAGAGAACGAGGATGCGTCTTCTGATCATCGGGTCCCTGGGAGGGCAGATTGGCGCGGCGAGCCAGATTGCCATCGCCCGCGGCGCCGAAGTGGGCCAGGCCGACGACATCCCGCGCGGCCTCGACCGCCTGCGTTCCACCGGCGCCGATCTGGTCATGGTGGACGTGGCGCTCGACGTGGAACAGCTGATCCTCAGCCTGGCGGCGGAGCACATCAGCGTGCCGGTGGTCGCCTGCGGCACCTCCAACGACAGCCGCGCCGCCGTGCGCGCCATCAAGGCCGGCGCCCGCGAATACATCCCGCTGCCGCCGGAACCGGAACTGATCGCCGCCGTCCTCCAGGCGGTGACGGAAGACAACCGCGACATCGTCTTCCGCGACCCCATCATGCAGCGGACCATGAAGATGGCCGAGCAGGTGGCGCCGTCGGAAGCCAGCATCCTCATCACCGGCGAGAGCGGCACCGGCAAGGAGCTGATGGCCCGCTTCGTCCACGCCAAGAGCCGCCGCGCCAAGGCCCGCTTCGTCGCCGTCAACTGCGCCGCCATTCCCGACAACCTGCTGGAAAGCGAGCTGTTCGGCCACGAGAAGGGCGCCTTCACCGGCGCCGTCGCCCGCCGCCTCGGCCGGTTCGAGGAAGCCAACGGCGGCACCCTGCTGCTGGACGAAATCTCGGAAATGGATGTCCGCCTGCAGGCCAAGCTGCTGCGCGCCATCCAGGAGAAGGAAATCGACCGCGTCGGCTCCAACACGCCGGTGAAGGTGAACGTGCGCCTGATCGCCACCTCCAACCGCAACCTGCAGGATGCCGTCCGCCAGGGCACCTTCCGCGAGGACCTCTACTTCCGCCTCAACGTCGTCAACCTGGCGCTGCCGCCCCTGCGCGAACGCCCGGCCGACATCGAGGCGCTGGCCGACCACTTCGCGGTCAAGTATGCCGAACTGAACGACATGCCGCCGCGGCCGCTGTCGGCGGGCGCCCGCGCCCTGCTGCGGGCGCAGAGCTGGCCCGGCAACGTGCGCGAGCTGGAAAACACCATTCACCGTGCCGTGCTGCTGTCGCCGGGCGCCGCTATCGAGCCCGAGGCCATCCTGCTGCCCGACAGCGCCCCGCGCACCAC
>NZ_BAAAEP010000062.1:0-23840 GCF_039523075.1 Caenispirillum bisanense | reverse complement strand
GGCGGTGCAAACCCCGGCCCCGCCGCCCCCCGAACCGGAGCCCGAACCCGAACCCGAACCGGACCCCGACCCGCCGCCGCCGCCCAAGCCGGCCCCGCAGCCGGTGCGCAAGCCGCCGCCGCCGCCGAAACCGGCGCCGGTGCAGCCGGCCCCGCAGCCGCGTCCGGCGCCTGCTCCCGCCGCCCCGGCCCCCGGTCCGGTCACCGAGGCGCCGGCACCCGGCACCGCCTCAGGCCCCGCTGCCGGTGCCGCCGGCGGTGCGCCCTCTGCCGGCGCCGGCGGACTGCCGGGACCGGCCACCGCCGGGGTCGGCGATCCCAATGCCCGCGACAGCTATCTGGCGCAGGTGCAGCGCTGGCTGGAACGGCACAAGCAATACCCCTCGGCCGCCCGGTCGCGGCGGCAGGAGGGCACGGTGGTGCTGCGGTTCGTGATTGATGCCCAGGGCACCGTTCTGGCCCACCGCATCGACCGCGGCTCCGGCCACCGCCTGCTCGACGACGCGGTAGAAGACCTGATCCGCCGCGCCTCGCCGCTGCCCAAGCCGCCGCCGGGGGTGGTGGCGCAGACGCTGGAAGTCGCCGTGCCCATCGTCTTCAACCTGCGCTGAGGGCAGCAGCCTCTTCCGCCGCCGCGGCGTCTGTGTTGCACAGGCGCGGCGGCGAGCGGACGGAGGGGGCGGCATGGATCAGGCGGACGAGGCGGCGGCGGCAGCAGCGACGGTGGCCGCCTTCGCCAGCACCCTGGAAGGCCTGGCCGCCCGCGATCCCGATGCGACTCCGCCGCCGGTGGTGACCTTCTGGTGCGGCGCCGGGTTCTCCAAGGCCTGGGACCGCTGCGCCCCCACCGACGGCGAACTGTTCCACATCACCGCCGACGAACTGGACGATTTCCCCAACCTGCGGCAGCTGCTGGCCGCCACCGGCTGGGACGCCCGCGAGGCCATCGACTTCGAGGCCTTCAAGACCCTCGGCTATGCCATCGACATGCAGGTGCGGCACCCGGAAATCCGCCACCGCCACGTCGACATCCACAACCTGCGCCTCAGCATCGCCGAGATCCGCACCCTCATTCACCGCCGGTTCCGCGCCGCCTGCGACATCCTGCCGGTGGACGACGCCTCCTTGCGCTTCCCCGCCCCGACGGAGGCGCGGCAGCGCGCCATCCTGCGCTTCTTCCGCCATCTGGAGGAGCTGGCGGAGGGCAGCGGCCGCGACATCCGGCTGCCGCTGTTCCATTTCCTGACGACCAACTACGACTTCACCATCGAAACCATCCTCGACCACATCGGCGATGCCCCCGGGCCAGGGGTGTTCGGCCGCCTGTATCGCGGCGTGACGCCGGCCCGCATCTGCGGCAGCACCATCTGGGACCATCTGCCGCTGACCGTCGGGCGGTCGCTGATCAAGGTCAACGGCGGCTTCGAGATCCTGAGGCAGGGCGACGGCTACCACTTCGACTACCGCAACCGCGACGATGCGGCGGTGCGCGAGGCACCGCCGCTGCTCATCCTGCCGTCGCGCATGCAAAGCTATACCGACCCCTATTTCGACGAGATCTTCCCCAAGGCCGTCCGCCTGCTGCGGGAGACCGACGTGCTGGTCATCGTCGGCTACAGCCTGCCGCCGGAGGATGCGCTGCTGCGCTTCATCCTGCGCCACCTGGCCGCCAACCCGGAAAGCGCCCGCGGCAAGTCGGTGTTCCTGATCGACACCAAGCCGTCGGAGATGATCCGCCAGCGGCTGGAGACGGTGTTCTTCTCCATCCGCCGCAACGGCTGGCCGCGCACCCACTACTTCGCCGGCCAGTTCGAGGACTTCTGCCAGCGGGTGGTGGATGCGGCGGCTGCCGGATAGGGCCGGCCCTACTTCGCCAGCGACTCCAGCGGGATGTCGTTCACCATCACGCTGCCGCCGGGCGGATAGGCGACGCGGTACAGCAGGCCGTCGCCGGCCGGCATCTTCTCGCCGATGCCGTTCAGCACCAGCAGCATCGACAGCAGCTGACGCAGATCCTCCGACGGCTGCTGCACCTTCTTGACCGCCGCCAGCACGACGTCGAGCCCATGGACGGTCAGGCTGCCGTCAACCCGCGGCGGCTCGCTGAAGCCGGTGATGGGCCCGACGGTGATGTCGCCGCCAACGGCCGCCTTGGGCGCCTTCAGCGCCATGTCGGAGGCGACCAGCCGGGTGCCGTGGTCCACCAGCACGGCGCTGATCGCCTGTTCGGCGCGCGGCCCTTCCTTGCCGACGGTCGCCCGCAGCAGTTCCGCGTAGGGCAGGTTTTCGAGGGTCAGCTTCAACGCCACATCCTGCGGCACCAGGTCCTGCGGCATGGCGGCGGCATCGGGGTTTTCCGCCACCATGTCGGCCCAGCCGGCATCGGTGAGGGTGACGCCGGACGCGGACAGCGCCACCGTCGCCGACCCCTTGCCGCCGGCATTGGCGGCGCCGAACGACGTGGTGACGGAGCCGACCTTGAACAGCTCCTTGTCGTTCTCGGCGAAAACCAGGTTGGACAGCACGAAGGAGCTGTCGATGCCGTCCCACTTCAGGGCCGCCAGCAGGGTCAGGATCTGGTCGGGCGAGACGGCCTCGCCGCCGCTTTCCTCGGCCAGGGTGAACAGGTCCACCAGCGACTTGTAGCCGCGCTGGTCGATCTTGCTGAGGGTATAGCCGCTGGACACCTTGCCGATGCCGACGCGAAAGCCGTCGTCGTCGTCGATCACCAGGTCGGTCAGCGCGAACTCGCCGCGGCCGTCGAGCATGGCGTTGGATTCGTCGATGTTCTCGACGAAGGTGACCTTGCGGATGGACATGCGCACCGCCTCGCCGGCCGCCACCAGTTCGGCGAAGGGCTCCAGCCGGATGTTGGTGAAGGCGGCGTCGAAGCGGACGGTGGTCTTGAGGTCGAGGTTGTAGAGGCCGGTGAGCTTCGGGCGATCCATGCGCAGGGTGCCCGCCGCCATCAGGATCTCCGGCGCCATGTCGACGGCGAGGGCGATGTGGGTGGCGTCCTTGCGGTCGAGCGTCACCGTCAGGTGCGGCAGGACGATGTAGTCCTCCACGTCCACCGGCAGGCCGACCTCGTTCAGGACGATGGTCAGCCGGTCGTCGCCCTTGCGGGTGACCTCCGGCGGCACGGTGGTGAGGATGTCTTCGTCCAGGTGGATCAGCCAGGTGAGAAGCTCCGCATCCAGCGGCCGGTTGGGATCAAGCTTCTCGGCCACCGCCATGCCGAGGCTCATGGCCTCCGGCTCCGGTTCGGGCGCCGGCTCGGGCTCGGGGGCCGGAGCGGGCGCCGGTGCGGGGGCCGCCTTGGCCACGGGGGCCGGCGCAGGGGCCGGCTCCGGCGCAGGAGCAGGAGCAGGAGCAGGAGCAGGAGCAGGGGCCGGCTCGGGCGCGGCGGCTTGCTGCGGCGCGGTGGCGCCCGGACCGGCGGCGGCCTCCGCCTCCTTCAGGCGGGCCTGCACGTCGTCGCGGCTGAAGCGGCCGACCGCCTTGCCCTCGACGAGCAGGGCGCCGAGGCGGGTGTCCGCATGGTCGGTGATGATGCGGCCGAGCAGGGCATCCACCTCGCGCAGCAGCCGCACCTGATCTTCCGGCGCCGTCGCCTTCTGCGCCTCCGTATTGAGATTGAGCGCCTGCTTGAACAGGGCCTGCGCCTCGCTGTCGTTGCCGGCGGCGGCCGGGCCGGCGGCGGCCAGCAGCCCGCCCAGCACAAGGGCGGCGGCCAGGCCGCGCAGGCGTGTGGTGAGTGTCGTCGTCATTCGATGTCCCCCTCGCTGACGTACCCGGGCGCTCAACAGGCACCAGGACTGGTTTCGCCTCGCCGGGGCACGGTGCAGACGCGCTGCGCCCGGCAGTGGTCGAGGCCCATTTCTTCACAGAAGGCGGCGGCCGCATCGGCGGTGGCGAAGCGCACCACATAGACCCGCACCCAGGTGCCGCTGTCGGCCAGGTCCACCTGCCGGCTGACCACCCGCAGTTCCCCCAGGGCACCGGCATGGCGGGTTCGCGCGGCCTCCATCTCGGTGGCGGCATTGGCCGGGTTGCGGTAGGAGCCGAGGCGCACGCCATACCACGGGCCGCCGTCGCCCTCCGCCTGGGCGAGCGGCGGCGAAGGCGCGGGCGCGGACGGAAGCGCGACGGTGGCGGTGGCCGGCGGCATCACGATCTCCCGCCGGGTACCGTCCCAGCCGTCCACCGCCATGGCGCTGCCGGTGGCGGCGGCCTGATCGCGCGCAACCGCCGCCGCGGCGGCGGTTGGCAGCAGCGGGGCGAGGCACAGGCGCAGGCGCGGCCCGCGCTTCATCAGCACCGGCTGCAGGCGCCCGACACCGTCCTGCCAGCCAAGGCGGACGCGCTCGGCGGCGGCGCCGGCATCGTCGAACAGGGCCTCGCGGCAGACGAAGGCGCGGTCGGCCAGGGCGGCCTCAAGGTCGCTGAGGGACGCGGCAAGGTCATCCTGCGGCGCCGTCAGCAGGATCTGCGGCATCACCCCATGCCCGCCGCACCACTGGCCGGCCGGGTCGAGCAGCCGCCCGACGGTGAGGCCGAGGGTGGCGCCGGACGGCAGGGCAAACTCCTCCTGGAACACGCATTTGCCGTAGGTCGGGCGGCCGGCGACGATGGCCCAGCCCCAATGGTCCAGCGCCCGCACCAGCACCTCGGCCGAACTGGCGGTGTGGGGGCCGACCAGCACCACCACCGGGCCGCGGGTGCGCCACCAGTCGTCGCGGCTGGTGTAGGTCAGCGGGTCGGCGCCGCCGGCGCTGCGCACGGTGGTGGTCACCGCCACCCGCTGCGGCATGAACAGCGAGGCGGCGTCGATGGCCTCCAGCAGATGGCCGCCGGTGGCCCAGCGCAGGTCGAGCAGCACCGGGCGTTCCCCCGCCTCCGCCAGGGCCTCGGCCAGGGCGCGCCGCGTGATGCCGTCGGTGAAGCGGTAGAGGCGGATCACCTGCCACGGCCCCACCTGGTCCTGCTGCAGCGCCGGTTCCTGGTGGACGCGCGGGGTGACGGCGATGCGGTGCGCCGGTGCGTCGGCGTCGGCGGCATCGGCGTCGCGCAGTTCCAGCACCAGCGGCCGACCGTCGGCGGCGGCAGCGGCCAGCGCCGCCGTGCCCTCGGCGCCGCGGGTCGGGTGGCCGTCCACCGACAGCAGGCGGAACGGCCGCCGCTGCCCGGCCCACTCCACCACCCCGCCCGGCAGGGGCAGCAGCAGCGGCGGGCCGTCGCCGCGGTCGTCCAGCACCTGGACCCCCAGCCGCAGCGGCGCATCGTCGCCCGCCGGCCTTGGCGGGGTGAGGCGGGCGTAGGGATCGACGCTGCGCAGCCAGCCGATCAGGGCGGCGGTGGTGCCGGCGGTGGTCACCTCCGGCGGTGGCTGCAGGCGGTCGATGTGGCGTTCGCGCACAAGCCGCGCCGCCGCCGTCGCATCCAGGGCGTCATCGGCCGCGACCGCTGTCGTCGCCGCCGCCAGGGCGGCCAGGGCGAGCGGCAGGGCGGCGATGCGGCGGCGGAGCGGCCGGCGCGTCACTGGGCGGCGAGGGCGGCGGCGACGGCGGCGGCCAGGGCGTCGCGGACCTGACGCAGGCGCACCACCTCGGCCTGCAGGGCGGCGTCGCCGGGGTTGGCGGCCGCCTGCTGCTGCGCCTTGCCGATGTCGGCCTGAACGGCGGCGGCGCGCTTCTCAAGCGCCTGCTTCTGCTTGCGCTGGGCGTCGGTGCGCGCCTGCAGGCGGGCGATATCGCCCTCCAGCTTGCGGCGTTCGGCCTCCAGGGTCGCCAGATCCTCGCGGGCGACGGCGTTCTCCAGCGACGCGGTGGCGTTCTGCTGCGTCAGGGTGGCGTTGCTGGCCTGCAGTTCGGCGGTCAGCGCCTGGGTGCGCGACAGCTCGCCCTGCTTGTTGGCGATGCGCTGGTCGTAGCAGCCGCTGGTCATGGCGCCGACGGTGTTGAACAGGTTGCCCTGGTTGGGGTCGCAGTTTTCCGGCGCGACGGCGCAGCCGGACAGGGCGGCGACGGCCGTGGCGGCGGCGAGCAGGCGGGTGAGCGTCATGGCGTCTGGTCTCCCTTGGCCGGCTTACAGGTACTGGCCGATGGCGGCGCTCTGCTGGCCCATGCCGTCGACCAGCCCGCGCAGTTCGGCGATTTCGGATTCGAGGGTGGTCACCTCGGCGGCCAGGGCGCCGGAGCGGGCGGCATCGCCGGCCGTCTGCGCTTCCGCCACCACCTGCCGCTGCACCGCGGCTTCGCTTTCCAGCTTGGCCACCTGATCGTTCAGCGCCGCCACGCGACCATCCAGGTCGGCCTTGCGGGAGGCGAGGGCGGCGCGCTCCGACTTGTTCTTGCGGTAGGCGGCGACCAGGGCATCGGTTTCCGCCTGCAGGCGGGGCAGCTCGGCCGCCAGTTCGGCGTTGCGGGCCGCCAGCTGCTGGTTGAGGGCGCGGCTGTCGCTGATCTGGGCGTCGTAGAAGGCTTCGGTGGAGGCGTACTGCGCCTTGCGCTCTTCCAGGCTGGCGCCGATGGCATAGCCGATGGCACCGCCCGCCGCCGCGCCGATGGCGGCGCCGAGCAGGCGGCCTTCGCTGCCGCCGATCAGGGCCCCGAGCACGCCCCCGGCCAGCACGCCGACCGTCGCCGCCTGTTCCTTGACGCCGTAGCCGCCGCCATTGCCGCTGGTCTGGCAGGCCGAAACGCCGAGCACGCTCACCATCACGGCGGCGGTGCAGGTCTTGCGCATCATGGACATGGTTCCCCCTCTCCCTCTGTGGGTCAAAGCTGCTGGTAGACGTTGCGGGTCTTGAGTTCCTCGATGATCGCCCCCTGGCGCGCCTCCGCCTGTTCGGCCTTCAGCACCCCTTCGCCCAGGTGGCGGACGAAGATGTCGTGCAGCGCCACTTCGGGGGCGGAAACCTTGCCGGCGGTGATCTTTTCCCGGAAGGCGGTGACGCTGGCGATGGCCTGGTCGCGGCCGCAGCCGATCAGGTCGCCCAGGCGGTCCTGGTACTTGCCGAAGTAGACGGCGCCGTCGCTGCGCAGCGAGGCGGCGGCCTGGCGGATCGCTTCCACCTCCGCCTGTTCCTTGGCGGTCAGGTTGGGGTTCTTGCCGCGCAGGGTGGCGAGCGTGTCGCGCCGTTCCGCCTCGCGCATGGAGCGGGCGAACAGGGCGCCGAACAGCACCCCTTCCTCCATGTTGCGGTCGCAGACCTGCTGGTTGCGCAGGGCCAGCTGCTGCGAGGCCTCGTCCAGGCTGCTCTGCAGGCGGGCGATCTCGCGCACCGCCTGCTCGTCGCTGGCGACCAGGGTGTTCAGGGCGGTCAGGCTGGCGTTGGCGGTCTGCAGGCTGGTGCCGGCCCGCGCCCCGCCGTTGAGCAGGGTCTGGCCGGCCGGAGTGGCGGCGCGCACCTCCGCCAGATAGCTCTCGTGCTGGCGGCTCAGCAACTCGTGGAAGGCGGGGGAGGGCAGCACCACGCTGGCGATGGCGAGGCGGAACCCGGTGGTGGGGGAGCGCACCTCCACCACCTGATCGCCCTGCACCTGATACAGCCCCACCTCGATGCGCTGCGACGACCGCAGGCCGCTGTTCATGTCGAGGTAACTGCCGCCGCGCGCCACCACGCCGCCGGTCTTGCCCTGACCGACCTCCGCCTGGAAGCCGCCGAAGGTGTATTCCTGCACGTTGCCGAACATGTCGTGCAGGCCGCCCACCGGATCGAGCGTGCCGATGCGGCGCGGATCGGCCTTGGCCTTGGGCTTGACGTGGGCGTGGGCCTCCCACCGCGCCCGCGGGAAGGGCAGCGGCTCGTCGAACTGGTCGGCGCCGCCGGACAGGCGGGCGGCATATTCCCATTCCACTTCCGTCGGCAGGCGCAGGAAGCCCGGCGTGCTCTGGCCGGCGCCCTGGCCGCTGCCGCCGGTGAGGGCGGGCAGGGCGGCGCGGCAGGCGGCATCGGCGAAGCACCACTTGTTGTAGCGGTCGATGACCTCGTTCACCGCCGTCCAGCTGAGCCACGCCGCCGGGTAGGCAAGGGCGCGGTCCAGCTTGGCGGCATCCAGCGTCAGCAACTCGCGGTCGTCGGGGTTGCCCGACAGCTCCACATAGCGCGCCACGCCCGCCGCCATGTCGCCGGCCCCCAGGATGGCCGCCACCTGGGCCTTCGAGATCTCGTACTTGCCGAGGTAGTAGTACCAGGCGTCCTTGTCGGGGAAGGCGCCGCCCACCATCACCCGCTGCGGCTGCTGGAAGATGCCGCCCTGGGAATCGCCGATCTGGACGACGCGCCGGGCATTGCCCCAGAACTCGGCGCCGGGCACGTCGATGCGCCGGAACACCAGCGACAGCCCGCCGGGCATGGGCAGCAGGAAGTCGTCCGCCGCCGGACACGGGTTGAACCGGGCGTCGGCCTTGGGGTCCTTAGTGCAGTCGGCATCGGCGGCGACGGCGGTCGCCGGGGCGAGGGCCACGGCGGCCAGCAGCAGGGCGGCGACGGCGGACAGGGCGGGCTTATTCGACACGGATGGCCTCCGCAGGGTCCAGGCGGGACGATTTCCAGGCCGCCAGCAGCGACGACGCCCCCGCCATCGCCACGGCGGCGACCACCGCCAGCACCAGGGCCAGCGGCGGCAGCCGGCAGATCTCGCTGCCGAGGTCGAAGTCGGCGGGGAACAGGCCGTTGATGACGGCGGCAAGGGCAAGGTAGGTGGCGACCGCCAGCAGCGAGGCAACGCCGCCGAGCAGCAGCCCCTGGACGATGGGAAAGCGCCAGACGTCCAGCCGGTCGAGTCCCATCAGCCGCAGCATGGCGAGGTCGCGCTTCTTGCGGTCGACGGAGGCGTAGAAGTTGGCGACCAGCGCCGCCGCCGCCCCGGTCAGCCCCACGGCGGCAATGATGGCGAACATGCGGGTCAGGCCGAGGTCGAGGATGCGCAGGCGCTCGATGACGTCCAGCTTCGCCACCGTCTCGATCCCCAGCGACTGCAGGTGGGCATGCAGCGCCGGCACGCTGTCGATGTCGCGGGCATAGAGGCGGAAGCCGCGGAACACCCCGCGTTCCAGCACCAGCCCCTGATCCGGCGTCAGAGTGACGGCGCGTTCGGCGGCGGTGCGCAGGCGGGCCAGCAGCTCGACCGGCACCAGGGCGGCGGCCCCCGGCGCCGCACCCGGCTGCACCGCCAGCGGCACGTCAAGGCGGCTGACCTCGGTGCGCACGGCGAGCGTGGCGGCAGTGTCGGCCGCGACACCGGGCGGCAGCAGCAGGCGCGCTTCGGCGGCGAAGGTCTGCCCGTCGGCCAGGGCCGGCCACGGCGGCGGCGGCAGATCGAGCACCCGCAGGTCTTTCGCCGTGGGCGAGAAGCCGGCCACCGCCACATCGGCGCCGCCGATCCGCAGCACCGGCGGGTCCGCCACATAGGGAAGGACCGCCACCTCCACACCCCGCAGCTTGCCGCGGATGGCGTCCACCGCCTCCAGCCCGGCCGGGCGCTCGACACCGCGCACCGCCAGCACGGCATAACCCTCCGGCAGCGGCAGGCCAGTGCGGGCGGTGAAGGTGGCGGCGTCGACCTCTTCCTGCACCGCGAAGCCGGTGCCGACGGTCAGGCGGCCGGCGGTGAGGGCATCAAGCCGCTGCGGCCCGGCCACCAGCACGCCGTCGAAGGCCATGGGCGGGGTGGCGGTGCCGCCATCCCAGCCGCGCTCCGGCACCGCCAGTCCTTCGCGGTAGGCCTCGGCATCCAGGGTGAGGGCGGTTTCGGCGTAGACCCGCAGGGTGCCGTCGGCATTGACCGGCAGCACGCCGACGATCCGCAAATCCTGCACCGCCTGTTCGCGGCGGCCGTCGCGCACGCGGTTGACCTTCAGCGACAGCGTTTCGCCCGCCTGCGCGCCCAGCTTTTCCGCCAGCAGGGCGGTCAGCACCGCCTCGCCGGCGGCCGGCACCGGTACCCCGTTGTCCACCAGCAGCGGGTCGCCGGCGGCCGAGGGGATGAGGTCCACCAGTTCGCTGTCGGACGATCCCGGCCGCCCCAGCCGCACGATGGAGGCACCGCGCAGGATGGTCGGCGCCAGGAAGCCGACGTCGGAGCGGCCCTGCAGGGCGGCGAACCAGGCGGCATCCAGGCGCAGGGTCTCGCGCGGCTTGATCTCGCGGTAGACCGGGTCGCGCACCAGCCGGTCGCGCAGGGTTTCGACGGTGCCGTTCTTCAGCCCCATGAGCAGCAGCAGGGGCGCCAGCACGGCCGCCAGCGCCAGCACGAGGCACAGGTTCAGCACCAGCTCGTGACGCAGGTCGCGCACCGCCAGCGGCAGCACGGCGAAGCGCGGGCGGCGGCTCATGCGAGGCCTCCGGCATGGCAGACGGAGCGCACGACGGTCGGCGCCGGATGGTCCAGGGTGAAGGTATAGGCGCGGTCGGCCACCGGGGCGACCAGGTCGCGGTCGTGGGTGACCATCACCACCGCGCAGCCGCGCTCGCTGGCGGCGCGGCGGAAATCGGCGACGATGGCGCGGGCGCGCTCCTGGTCCACCGCCGCCGTCGGTTCGTCGGCCAGGATGAGGCCGGGGGCATGGGCCAGCGCCCGCAGGATGGCCGCGCGCTGCCGCTGGCCGCCGGAAATGTACTGCGGCTTCTTGTCGAGCACCTGACGGATGCCGATGTCGGCCGCCATGGCCTCAAGCTCCGGCCGGCTCAGGGTCTGGCCGGTCAGGCGGGCGGGCAGGGCGATGTTTTCCGCCACCGTCAGGAACGGCAGCAGCCCGCCGGTCTGGAGCACGTAGCCGAGGCGGGTTCGCCGCAGGGCGGCGAGCGCCCGTTCATCGTTGCGGCGCCACAGGTCCGCCAGATCGATCCAGCCGGCCTCGCCGGCCAGGCGGAAATGCTGCGCCCCGCTCGGCCGCAGCACCAGCGCCAGGATGTCGAGCAGGGTGCTCTTGCCGCAGCCGCTGGCCCCCACCACCGCCACGAACTCGCCGGCGGCGACGCGGAAATCCGGCACCGACAGCTCGAAACGGGCATCGGCCTGCTCCCGCGTGCGGGTCAGGTCCTTCATGTGCAGCAGAACGGTGGTCGGCGCCGCAGGCGCCGGCCCGCTGCCCCCGATGGTGGGGACAGCGGCGTGCATCCGGTCCATGACGGGTCAGTCCGCCCGGATCACGGCAGCATGGCGAGCGGCAGCGGGTAGACCTTCGCCGCCTCGGTGCTCTGGCTGTTCAGGGCCTGCCAGACGTCGATGTTGTTGTTCACCTCGACGTAGAAGCTCAACTTGCTGACCAGTTCCTGTTCCAGGCGCACGCGCTCTTCCGGCACCATGGCCTCGAAGGCGGCGTTGTTCATCTCCAGGATGGCGCTGCGGTAGGGCAGGCTGTCGATCCAGCGCGGCAGCAGGTTGGTGGAGCCCAGCCGCTTGGCATTGTCGAAGTCGATGTCCTGGCCCTTGGACACCTGCGCCATCACCGACTGCAGCGAGGTGAAGAAGTCGAGCTGCGCCAGTTCGGCGGTCTGCATGGCCTCGACCACCTGCTGCATGGCAGTGATGAGGTTGTTCAGTTCCTCCTTCGTCACCAGCACGCGGACATCCAGCGCCCGCTTGTCCGGGTCCACCAGATCGTGGTCCATGGCCCAGAAGGTGACGTCGCGCACCGGCTCGCCGCCCAGGTAGTTGACCAGCGCCGCCGCCGCGACCTGATTGATGAGCTGGGCATCCGCCACCGCCTGCGGGCTGGCCGCGCTCTCGCCCAGCACCGACTTCATCTCGGCGCTCAGCGGGTCTTCCGCCCGGGCCAGCTGGTCGAGATCGGCGCCCACCGCTTCGGCGATGCCGTCCAGGCGCTGCGGCTCGGCCGGCAGATCCTTGAGGGCCGCCGCCGGCGCCGCCTCGACGGGCAGATCCTTGAGCGCCCCGGCTTCGGCGGGTGCGGCCGAGGCGGCGGCGGCCTCCACCGGCAGATCCTTCAGCTCGGTCGCCGCCTTGGTGGAAGCTTTGGCGACGGCGGTGCCGGCTTTGGGGGCCGGGCCCGGGGCGGGAGGCGGCCCCTCCCCCGGCCCCGGCCCCGGCCGGAGCCACCGCCGCGCCGGCCGCCGCCGCCCCGGCCGCCGCCGCCTGTTCGGCGGGGATGGCCTTGGCCGCCCGCTGGGCCGCCTTCGCCGCTTCGGCGGCGGCCTTGGCCTGGGCCTGGGCGGTCTTCACCACGTCCGTCAGCTGGCCGGCGATCTGCTTGGCGACGCGCTCATACTCCGCCTGTGCCGTCGACTCCACCGGGAACAGGGCCGGCGTGCCGGTGCCCGGGTTGCTGGCAAGGCGGGCGAACTGCGGCTCCGCGATGGGGTGGTCGGAGGCGGCGCGGGCCTCCCGCAGGTGGATGGAGAACACCGACACGTTGGCGTCGTTGCTCATCTGCCGGATTTCGGCGGCGCTCAGGCCGGTGGTGCTCTGCGCGTGCTTGGGCTCGTGGGCGGAGGCGTCGCCGACCTGGACGATGAAGCGCAGGGCGCCCTCGGTCCAGCGGGTTTCCTCCAGCGCCGTCTTCATGCCGGCATAGACTTCCTCGGCATAGTCGTCGGAGCTGATGTTGGCGGCGCGCACGTCGGTCTCGATCAGCTTGGCGAAGGCGACGCCGTCGACCAGCGTCGGCGTGAAGGACTTGCTCACGAACTCCAGCTGGGGCGCCACCTTCAGGTCGTCGCGGTAGCCGACGAAGCCGAACCGCACCTTGTCCTTCACCGCCGGATCGGCGGCGACGGTCTGCGCCACGTTGAGGATCGCCTGCTTGGTCAGCTCCACGTGCTTGCCCATGGAGCCGGTGAGGTCCATGACGAACACGATGTCGATGCCCATGTCGCCGGCTTCGGCCAGGGTGGGCGCGGCGCGGCTCTTGCGCTGGTAGTCGGCGTTGGCGAGCGTGGTGTCGTTGGCGCCGTCGGACCGTTTGGCCGGCACGGCGGCGGCGATCTGCAGCAGCCGCGTGTCTTCCTCGAACAGGTCGACCTTCTCGAAAGCCAGCACCGGCAGGACGTAGAAGGTGTCCTCGATGTCGGTGAACTTCTTCGGCTCGATGGAGATCACCGCCTCCGGCTTCTCGCCGGCGTCGACCTGGGTGTAAAGGGCGGCGGCGCGGGCCTCGCGGTCGCCGGCCTCCACCACCTGCCGCAGGGAGTCGGCGGTGTTGAACATCAGGACCGGGTTGCGCGCCTCGTCGCCGGTGCCGGGGTGGGTGTAGGCGACCACCAGGGCCTGCCGCCACTCCATCACGTCCTTGGCCTGCATCCAGCCTTCCGGCTTGTCCGCCGTGCGGCCGACCTGATACCAGCCCTTCGGCTCCGCCGGATCGGACAGGTCGAGATCCTTGCGGTTGAACACGAACAGGGGCGAGAAGGCGGTCACGTTCTCAAGCAGGATCGCTTCGGCGACGGCGGATTCGCTCTTGTAGACGTGCGACGCCGGGCGCGGCAGAGCCCGCAGGGGAAGCAGGGTCTGCGCCTCGCGGCAGGGGCCGGTGCCGGAGCAGGTGACCTCCCCCTGCGCCGCCGGCGCAGCAGCGGCGGCGGGAGTGAAGCTGGCGCCGGCCATCAGGCTGGCGGCGACGAGCGCACAGGCGGCCACGCCCCCCCGCAGGGAGGTTGCGAAACGCGACGTCATGATTACCCCTCGGACTGAATTTCCCCCGTGCCGGCGCGGGATGGTGAGAGCCCCCGGTTCCCCCGCGGCATAGGCACGGTAAGTCCGCACAAATAATATTGTCAATAGGTTGATGGCAGTAACGGCCAACGTTATGCTCTGCGCCGCGCCGGCTGCGAATAAACTGGAAGGCGCATGGGGTTCGACATTTGAGCGCGCCAAGCTCCGCTCTCGCGCCTTTGGGGAAATGGGGATGGTGAAAACTGTTCTGGTGGCGCTGGTCGTAATAACTACGGCGGCCCTTGGTGTGCGCCTTTGGTCGCTGGTGGTGCCGGCACTGCCTTATGTGGCGGGGGCGGGAGTGGTGGTGATGGGACTGTCGGCGGCGCGCAGCCGCGGCCAGTTGCAGAACCGCCGGATCCAGCTCGCCCAGCAGCGCGAACGCGAACGGCTGAGCAAGGCCCCGCCGCCCCCGCCGCCGCCGTCCCGCGACGGCCCCCAGGAGCCCGAGGGCGACGACGTCGTGCTGCGCCCGGTGCAGCCGACGCGCGACGGGCCGCGCGACGGCGGTGCGCTGCAGGAGTCGCTGCGGCAGCTGGAGGCTCTGACCGGGCTCGACGGGGTGAAGCGGCAGATCAACGATCTGGTCAGCCTGGCGGTCATCCAGCAGGAGCGCCGCAAGCGCGGGCTTGACCAGGACTCCGCCCGCAGCTTCCACATGGTCTTCACCGGCAATCCGGGCACCGGCAAGACCACCGTCGCCCGGCTGGTCGGCAACATCCTGCGCGACCTCGGCTTTCTGGCGAAGGGGCATGTGGTGGAGGTGGACCGCGGCAACCTCGTCGCCGGCTACATCGGCCAGACCGCCATCCAGACCAAGAAGAAGATCCAGGAGGCCATGGGCGGCGTGCTGTTCATCGACGAGGCCTACAGCCTGGCGAAGGGCGGCGGCAACGATTTCGGCAGCGAGGCCATCGACACGCTGCTGAAGGCGATGGAAGACCACCGCGATGCCTTCGTCGTCATCGTCGCCGGCTATCGCGAGGAGATGAAGACCTTCATCAATGCCAACCCCGGCCTCAAGAGCCGCTTCGACATCACCGTCCACTTCGAGGACTATGCCGTCGACGACCTCACCACCATCTTTGGCAACTTCGCCCGCCAGCAGGGCTATCAGCTGGCTCCCGGCACCAGCGAGGCGGCGGCGGCGGCGTTCTCCGCCATGATCGCCGCCAGCGACGGCGCCTTCGGCAACGGGCGCGAGGCCCGCCGCCTGTGGGAGCGCACAGTGCAGAACCATGCCCGCCGCCTGCACGGCAAGTCCCGCCGCAATGATGCCGCACTGGTGACGGTGCTGCCAGAAGATGTGCCGGCGACCCTGGATGGAGGAGCGTGATGATCGGCTGGCCCCAGATCCTGCGTCATACCCTTGGCAAGGCGACGTTCCAGCTGGCCTTCGGCCTGGCGCTGCTGGCCACCCTCGGCCTCGGCTGGCAGGCGTGGCGACCGGGCGTGCATCCCTGCGCCGTGCTCACCGGCTCGCTGGCCCTGGTGTGCGACCCCGAGGCCTTGCCCAAGGTGACGGCGACGGTGGTCGACGGCATCGGTCAGGCGCGCGAGGCCATGACGGAGGAAGGCCTGGCCCGTCAGGTCGAGACGCTGAAGGGGCTTGCGACCACCGTCACCTACAGCGCCGCCCCGCCGCCGGCGCGGCCGCGCCTGACGGTGGAGATGCAGCGGCGCACGCCGGTGCGCGCCTCCACCGACCGCGCCGATGCCACCACCCTGGCATGGCTCGACCAGGGGGCGACGGCCTCCGCCGTGGTGGTGGATGCCCTGTGGCTGCAGGTGGAGCACGACGGCCGGCCGGCCTTCCTGCCGCGCAGCTTCGTGCGGGTGGTGACGGTGGAGGGCTACGACCGCTGCCGCACCAGCTGGGATAGCCGCGCCGGCGCCGCCGTGTTCGAGTGCGCCGCCGCCGATGGCGCGTGGATGGCCGTCAGCCTCGATTGAGGCGCGGCCTTTTCCCGGTCCCGCTCCCGCCCGCACAGCAAAAACCCCGCCTGCTCCGGGAGCGGCGGGGTTTTTTGCAGGTGGTGCTGCTGGGGGGAATCGAACCCACGACCTCTCCCTTACCAAGGGAGTGCTCTACCCCTGAGCTACAGCAGCGTACCGTCTGTCGCCTCGGCGGCGGGGGTGTCTGGCATTTCGCCGTGGCCTCCGTCGTGCCGAGGCGCGCTTTATAGCCACGGCGGTCGGGGCGTGCAAGCCTCTTTTTTCAGAATTTTTCATCCCTCTCCACCCGCCCCTCCACCGGCCCCTCCGCCGCCCCGCCCGCACCGGAAGCACCGCCGCCGGGCGCCGCCGCAAGCCGCTCTTGACGGAACCGGCCGCAGAAGGGAGGATGCGCCACTTTAGCATCAGCCCCCGCAGCCAGAGTGTCCGTCCATGTCGACCATGTCGAAGCGTGACCGGAACCCGCCCCGCCTTTCCGAAAAGGGGCAGGACCGCGTCGAAGACCGTCTGGCGCGCCGCGCTCAGGCCCTGCGTGCCAACCTGCAGAAGCGCAAGGAACAGCTGCGTGCCCGCGAGGCCGCCGCCAAGGCCGCCGAAGACGGCGCCCCCGCCGGCGGCGGCGATGACCCGGCCGGCAACGGCGCGTAATCAGCAGACGAAGACGGAAGGATCGCCCCCATGCCCGTGATGCCCGACAGCTGGATTCGGGAAATGGCCCACGCGAAGGGCATGATCGAACCCTTCACCGACCGCCTGGAACGCCAGGGGGTGATTTCCTACGGCCTGTCGTCCTACGGCTACGACGCCCGCGTCGCCAGCGAGTTCAAGATCTTCACCAACGTCGACTCGGCGGTGGTGGACCCCAAGAACTTCAACGACCAGAGCTTCGTCGAGCGCGACACCGACGTCTGCGTCATCCCGCCCAACTCCTTCGCCCTGGCGCGCACGGTGGAATACTTCCGCATCCCGCGCGACACGCTGGTGATCTGCCTTGGCAAGTCCACCTACGCCCGCTGCGGCATCATCGTCAACGTGACGCCGCTGGAACCGGAATGGGAAGGCCACGTGACGCTGGAATTCTCCAACACCACGCCGCTGCCGGCCCGTATCTACGCCAACGAAGGCGCCTGCCAGTTCATCTTCCTGCGCGGCGAGCCGGAGTGCGACGTTTCCTACCGCGACCGCGCCGGCAAGTACCAGGGCCAGCGGGGCGTCACCCTGCCGCGCCTGTGACACACCACCGCCCCCAAGCCGCCATCCTGTCGGGGCAGAATGCGGCCGTCACCGTTCCGTCCCCCAGTTATTGTGAAAGAGCCAGGGTTACCATGGACCGTATCCGCATCGTCGGCGGCGTGCCGCTGCGTGGCACCATTTCCATCGGCGGCGCCAAGAACGCGGCGCTGACGCTCATGCCGGCGGCGCTGCTGACCGACGAGACGCTGACGCTGTCCAACCTGCCGCATCTGGCCGACATCACCACCATGGCCAACCTGCTGGCCCAGCATGGCGTGGAGATGGAGCTGAACGGCCATGCCGAGAACGGCGGCGCCACCGGCCGCGTGCTGGCCATGCGCTGCCGCGAGGTCACCTCCACCACCGCCCCCTACGACCTGGTGCGCAAGATGCGGGCGAGCGTGCTGGTGCTCGGCCCGCTGCTGGCCCGCCACGGCGAGGCGCGGGTGTCGCTGCCCGGCGGCTGCGCCATCGGCACCCGGCCGGTGGACCTGCACCTGAAGGCGCTGGAGGCGCTCGGCGCCACCATCGAGCTGTCGGAGGGCTACATCACCGCCCGCGTCGCCTCGCGCCTGAAGGGCGGCAACATCATCTTCCCGATGGTCACCGTCGGCGGCACCGAGAACGCGCTCATGGCCGCCGTGCTGGCCGAGGGCGACACGGTGATCGCCAACGCGGCGCAGGAGCCGGAGGTCTGCGACCTCGCCCACTGCCTGAACGCCATGGGCGCCCGCATCTCCGGCATCGGCACCTCCACCCTGCGCGTGCAGGGCGTCGAGCGGCTGCACGGCGCCGAGTACAGCGTCATCCCCGACCGCATCGAGACCGGCACCTACATGGTCGCCGCCGCCATCACCCGCGGCGACATCGAGCTGACCGGCGTGCGCACCGACATCCTGACGGCCGTCACCCGCACCCTGGAGGAAGCCGGCGTCGAGGTGGAGGAAACCGCCCGCGGCCTGCGCGTGCGCGCTGACGGCGCCGACATCCGCGGCGTCGACGTGATGACCGAGCCCTATCCCGGCTTCCCCACCGACATGCAGGCCCAGTTCATGGCCCTGATGGCGACCGCCAACGGCGCCTCCATGCTCACCGAGACCATCTTCGAAAACCGCTTCATGCACGTGCCGGAACTGCTGCGCATGGGCGCCCGCATCACCGTGCACGGCGCCTCGGCCATCGTGCGCGGCATGCCGCGGCTGTCCGGCGCGCCGGTGATGGCGACCGACCTGCGCGCCTCGGTGTCGCTGGTGCTGGCCGGGCTGGCGGCGGAAGGCGAGACCATCGTCAACCGCATCTACCACCTGGACCGCGGCTACGAGCGGCTGGAGCAGAAGCTGGCCGCCTGCGGCGCCCATATCGAGCGTCTGCGCGGCGACCGCTGACGGCCGGACGTGGAGCAGGGAGGGGAGGGCGCCGCCACGGCGATCTCCCCCTTGCCTCCGCCGGCGGCTTGGCGTATCACCAGTCTCAGCATCAAGAGCGTGGGCTGACGCCCATCACCAACCTGCCATCCCGGGCAAGGTGGTGCTTCCCGACCCGCAAACCGCGCGGGGCGGGGAAGATGCGGCCGGACCGGCAACCAATCGGGTGACCTCGGACCATCGCCGCGCATCGCGTCAGCCTCCCATCGGATCGAGAGGAGGCATCGCCATGTCCTGTTCCATCGTGTCGCCGCTGGCCCCCGGCGTGGTCGTCGGTCCCGACGACGACATCCTCGGCCTGCCGGATCACCGCTGCGTCGCCGTGGTCCACCGCCGCTTCGGCACCTACACCCACCTCTACCGCCTGTGCGACGGGCCGGGGCGGGAGCGGGTGCAGCTGTTGCGAGTATGGCCCGGCGCCCGCCTGGCGGAGGCCCGCGCCGCCGCCCGCCGAACCCAGCCGCGGCGGGCCGGCGCAGAGGCCGCTGCACCGCTGCTGGCGGCCGCGGAGTAATCCTTTCGATAAACCGTTTGTCCTGGCGCCCGGCTTCCCGTATCTTCAACCACCAGTAAGGATCCGGCGGAGGGGGAGAAATGGCCGATCCGAGATCGCGCAGCGTCGCCGAGAACCAGCGGGAACTCAGGCGGCTGCAACAGTTCTATGCCTCGTTGCCGCCGGAAAAGCGTCAGGCCCAGGAAGCCCATCTGCGCAAGCGGATGCAGGCGCTGGTGGACGCTATCAACGGCACCGGCCAGGGGGGCGGCCGGCGGGGCGGCGGGTTCGTCGATGCGCTGTCGCGCGGCGCCATGTGGATCGCCCTCATGCTGGCGGTGCTGGCAGCCGGGTTCTTCGGCGTCATGACCCTGGTGCGGTTCTGACCCGGCAGCGCCGACGGGGCGGCCGGGGTGCGGCGGCCAGGGTGCGGCGGCGGGCGGTGATCAACGGGGTGGTTCGCCGGCGGGGACTCGTGTAAACATGCGCCTCCATCTTGCCGCTGACCGCCGAGAAGACGCCACCCATGGGCCGTGAAAGTCTGGTGATCGCCCTGCCCAAAGGGCGGATCCTGGAAGAATGCATGCCGTTGGTGCGGGCCGTGGGCATCGTCCCCGAGCCCGCGTTCGACGATCCCAAGTCGCGCCAGTTGCGCTTCGCCACCAACCATCCGCATATCGACATCGTGCGGGTGCGGTCGTTCGACGTGGCCACCTTCGTCGCCTTCGGCGCCGCGCACCTGGGTGTGGCCGGCAACGACGTGCTGATGGAATTCAACTACTCCGAACTCTATGCGCCGCTCGACCTCGATATCGGCCACTGCCGCCTGTCGGTGGCGGAGCCGGTGGACCTGTCGGGCGAGGACGATCCCGCCAAGTGGAGCCACGTCCGCGTCGCCACCAAGTACCCGGAGACCACCAAGCGGCACTTCGCCCGCCGCGGCGTGCAGGCGGAATGCATCAAGCTGAACGGCGCCATGGAACTGGCGCCGGCGCTCGGCCTCTGCCGCCGCATCGTCGACCTGGTGTCCACCGGCTCCACCCTGAAGGCCAATGGTCTGGTGGAGGTGGAGCACATCTGCGACGTCACCTCGCGCCTGGTGGTGAACCGCACCGCGTTGAAAACCCGCCCCGAGGAACTGGGCGGCTGGATCGAGAAGTTCCGGGAGGTCGTGAATGCCCGTTGAATTGCGTGCCGGCACGCCCGGCTTTGCCGAGGCCTTTGATCGTCTCATCAACGACAAGCGCGAGACTTCCCACGACGTCAACGCCGCCGTGGCGGAGATCCTGGAGGCGGTGCGCCGCGACGGCGATGCCGCCGTCATCGACTACACCCGCCGCTTCGACCGCCTGGAGCTGACGCCGGAGACCCTGCGCGTCACCGCCGCCGAGGTGGAGGCTGCCTATGCCGCCTGCGACCGCGAGCTGATCGCGGCGCTGGAACTGGCGGCGGAACGGGTGCGCGAGTATCACGCCCGGCAGCTGCCGGAAAGCTACCACTACACCGACGATGCCGGCGTGCGCCTTGGCAGCCGCTGGCGGGCGGTGCAGGCGGCGGGCCTTTATGTGCCCGGCGGCACGGCGGCCTATCCGTCGTCGGTGCTGATGAACACGCTGCCGGCCAAGGTGGCGGGCGTCGGCCGGCTGGTGATGTGCGTGCCGACCCCGGACGGCAAGCTCAACCCGCTGGTGCTGGCGGCGGCGAAGATCGCCGGGGTGGACGAGATCTACCGCATCGGCGGCGCCCAGGCCATCGCCGCCCTGGCCTACGGCACCAGGACCATCGCGCCGGTGGACAAGATCGTCGGCCCCGGCAACGCCTACGTCGCCGCCGCCAAGCGGCAGGTGTTCGGCACCGTCGGCATCGACAGCATCGCCGGCCCGTCGGAGATCCTGGTGGTGGCCGACGGCAACAACGACCCGGCATGGATCGCCGCCGACCTGCTGAGCCAGGCCGAGCACGACACCGCCAGCCAGTCCATCCTCGTCACCACCGACGCCGCCTTCGGCGCCCGGGTGATGGAGGCGGTGGAGAGCCTGCTGCAGACCTTGCCGCGGGCCGAGATCGCGCGCCAGAGCTGGAACGACCACGGCGCCATCGTGGTGGTGGACAGCCTGGACGACGCCGTGCCGCTGGTCGACCAGGTGGCGCCGGAGCACCTGGAACTGGCGGTGGACGATGCCGAGGCGCTCGCCGAACGCATCACCAATGCCGGCGCCATCTTCCTTGGCCGTCACACGCCGGAAGCGGTGGGCGATTATGTCGGCGGCCCCAACCACGTGCTGCCGACGGCGCGCTCGGCGCGGTTCTCGTCCGGCCTCGGGGTGGTGGACTTCATGAAGCGCACCTCGCTGCTCGGCTGCGATGCCGGCGCCCTGGCCGCCATCGGTCCGGCGGCGGTGAAGCTGGCGGAGGCGGAGGGCCTGCAGGCGCACGGCCTGTCGGTGGCGCTGCGCCTCCCCACGGCGCGGAGCTGAGGCCATGACCGCCGCCGGCGCCCGCGGCCGCGAGGTGATCGTCAACGTCGTGCTCGACGAAAAGACGCTGGTGCGCCGCCGGCCGGAGGTGGAGCACGAGCGGGCGGTCGCCATCTACGACCTGCTGGAGGAAAACACCTTCCGCGTCCGCGACGAGGCCATCGCCGGCCCCTACGTGCTGCACCTGTCGCTGGCCGACAACCGGCTGGTGATGGATGTCCGCAACACCGACGATGCGCCGCTGACGCGGGTGACGCTGCCGCTGTCGCCGTTCCGCGGCATCGTGCGCGACTACTTCATGGTGTGCGAAAGCTACTACGGCGCCATCAAGACCGCCTCGCCGAGCCAGATCGAGGCCATCGACATGGGCCGCCGCGGCCTGCACAACGAAGGCGCCGAACTGCTGCGCGAGCGGCTGGCGGAGCATGTGGAGATCGACGTGGATACCTCGCGGCGCCTGTTCACGCTGCTCTGCGTTCTCCACATTCGCGGCTGAGGGCGCTGCCGGTGCCGACGAACCTGCCCGGAAGCGTGCTGTTCGCCTGCACCATGAATGCCATCCGCTCCCCCATGGCCGAAGGCATCATGAAGCGCCTGCACGGCACCCGCGTGTTCGTCGACTCGGTAGGCGTGCGCAAGGGCGAGGTCGACCCCTTCGTCATCGCGGTGATGGACGAAATCGGCATCGACGTCTCCGGCCACCGGCCGAAGACCTTCGACGAGCTGGAGGACACCAGCTTCGACGCCATTGTCTCGCTGTCGCCGGAAGCCCAGCACTCGGCGGTGGAAATGACCCGCACCATGGCCTGCGACGTGCTGTTCTGGAACACCTTCGATCCGGCGCTGGTGGAGGGCAACCGCGAGACGCGGCTGGACGCCTATCGCCAGGTGCGCGACGAGCTGATGAAACGCATCACCGCCGCTTTCCCGCCCAGCCGCCTGCCCGCCGGGTGACGCATTTCGGTCGCGACAGTGAAAAGAGCTTGACCTGCGCAGGTCTCCACCGCATTTGTTGTCGGCATTTTTCCATAGGGCCCGGTAGGGATAATGGCCAAGGAAGATCTCATCGAGTTTCAGGGCGTGGTCGTCGAACTGCTGCCCAACGCCATGTTCCGCGTGAAGCTGGAAAACGGGCACGAAATTCTCGCCCATACCTCGGGCAAGATGCGCAAGAACCGCATCCGCGTCCTGGCGGGCGACGCCGTTACGGTGGAAATGACCCCCTACGACCTCACCAAGGGTCGCATCACCTTCCGCTTCAAGTGAGCGTCGCCAGGGCATGCCTGTGACAGTGCCGCCGCGCCTCGTCCTTGCTTCGGCTTCGCCCCGCCGCCTCGACCTTCTGAAGCAGATCCGCATCGTGCCGTCCGCCGTTGATCCGGCGGACGTGGACGAAGCGCCCCTGCGCGACGAACTCCCCCGCCAGCATGCCGCCCGCCTGGGGGCGGAAAAGGCCCGCGTGGTGGCGGCCCGCCATCCCGGCTGCGTGGTGCTGGCCGCCGACACGGTGGTCGGCGTCGGCCGCCGCATCCTGCCCAAGGCGGAAGACGAGGCGACGGCGCGGACGTGCCTCGCCCTGCTGTCGGGGCGCCGGCATCACGTCTACGGCGGCGTCACCCTGATCGGCCCCGACGGCCGCGAGTGGCACAAGCTGGTGGACACCGCCGTCACCTTCAAGCGCCTGGACAGCCGCGAGATGGACGCCTACATCCGCTCCGGCGAGTGGCACGGCAAGGCCGGCGGCTACGCCATCCAGGGGCTGGCCGGCGCCTTCGTGAAGCAGGTCAACGGCAGCTATCCCAACGTGGTCGGTCTGCCGCTGCTGGAAACCGCCAACCTGCTGGCGGCGGCGGGCATCCGTCCCGACCTGTGAGCGCCGGCGGCGCGGTGCCGGCCGATCCTTCGCGGCGGGAGCCGACGCCACCATGACCGAGACCGCCACCGGCCGCATCCTCATCTCCGACAGCCCCGGCGAGCGCCGGGCCGCCGTGCTGGACGCCGACGACGCCCTGCGGCTGGTGATCCACGCCCGCCTGGGGCTGGCCGAGGCCGCCGGCCTGCACCCCGGCCGCGTCACCGGCCGCCTGCCGTCGGGTTCGGCGGCCTTCGTGGACATCGGCAGCGGCGTGCCCGGCTTCCTCAACGCCGGCGACTGCCCCGGCGGCCTGCCGGCCGAAGGGGCGGCGGTGATCGTCCAGGTGGCGGCGGAGGCACGGCGCGGCAAGGGCGCCCGGCTGACCGCCAAGGTCTCTTTCACCGACGACTGCCTCGCCTATACCCCGCAGCGGCCGGGCGCCAACGTGTCGTCCAAGCTGCCGGCCGAGGCGCGGGCCCGCCTGCAGGGGCTGCTGGCGGCGCTGCTGCAGCCGGGGGAGGGGGCGGTGGTGCGCACCAGCGCCACCGCCGAGGGGCTGCCGGCCAGCCTCGCCGCCCACCGCGCCGCCTGGCAGGCGGTGCAGGGGCGGGCGACCGGCGCGGCGACGGCGCTGGCGGCCTGTCCGGCGCCGGCGGAGGTCCTGTTCGACCACCGGCCGGCGCTGAGCGCCGCCCCTGCCGCCCCTCCCCCCCACGCCGCCGTC